>JBAZKM010000006.1 GCA_041650805.1 Candidatus Omnitrophota bacterium
AAGAAGCGCTCCGTAAAGCCGAAGAGGCCCGTAAGGCCAAGATCGCCGAAGAGAAACGCCTCGCCGATGAAGCCAGGAAAGCCAAAGAGGCAGAGAAACTGCAGGCCGAAGAATCTCGCAAAGCCAAGATCGCCGAAGAGAAACGTATAGCCGATGAAGCCAGAATAGCCAAGGAAGAAGCGCTCCGTAAAGCCGAAGAGGCCCGTAAGGCCAAGATCGCCGAAGAGAAACGCCTCGCCGATGAAGCCAGGAAAGCCAAAGAGGCAGAGAAACTGCAGGCCGAAGAATCTCGCAAAGCCAAACTCGCCGAAGAGAAACGCCTCGCAGATGAAGCCAGAATAGCCAAGGAAGAAGCGCTCCGTAAAGCCGAAGAGGCCCGTAAGGCAAAGCTCGTCGAAGAGAAACGCCTCGCCGATGAGGCAAAGAGAGCCAGGGAAGCCGAGAAGTTACAGGCAGAAGAAGCCCGCAAGGCCAAGCTCTCCGAAGAGAAACGCCTGAAGGATGAAGCCCTCCGCGCCAAGGAAGAGGCCAGGACTAGAGACGAGGAAGCCCGCAAGGCGAAGATCGCCGAAGAGAAACGCCTCGCCGATGAAGCCAGGAAAGCCAAAGAGGCAGAGAAACTGCAGGCCGAAGAATCTCGCAAAGCCAAACTCGCCGAAGAGAAACGCCTCGCCGATGAAGCCAGAATAGCCAAGGAAGAATCACTCCGTAAAGCCGAAGAAGCTCGTAAGGCCAAGTTTGCCGAAGAGAAGCGTATAGCCGACGAGGCAAAGAGAGCCAGGGAAGCCGAGAGATCAAAGGTTGCCGAAGAGAAAAAGGCCAAGATCGCCGAAGAGAAACGCCTCGCCGATGAGGCCAGGAAAGCCAAAGAGGCAGAGAAACTGCAGGCCGAAGAATCTCGCAAGGCAAAGCTCGCCGAAGAGAAACGTATAGCCGATGAAGCAAAGAGAGCCAGGGAAGCCGAGAGATCAAAGGTTGCCGAAGAGAAAAAGGCCAAGATCGCTGAAGAGAAACGCCTGAAAGACGAGGCCCTCCGCGCCAAGGAAGCCGAGAGGCTACAAGCCGAAGAGGCCCGCAAAGCCAAGATCGCCGAAGAGAAGCGTATAGCCGATGAAGCCAGAATAGCCAAGGAAGAATCACTCCGTAAAGCCGAAGAAGCTCGTAAGGCCAAGTTTGCCGAAGAGAAGCGTATAGCCGACGAGGCAAAGAGAGCCAGGGAAGCCGAGAAGTTACAGGCCGAAGAATCTCGCAAAGCCAAGATCGCCGAAGAGAAGCGCCTGAAAGATGAGGCCCTCCGCGCCAAGGAAGAGGCCAGGGCTAGAGACGAGGAAGCCCGCAAGGCGAAGATCGCCGAAGAGAAACGCCTCGCCGATGAAGCCAGAATAGCCAAGGAAGAATCACTCCGTAAAGCCGAAGAAGCTCGTAAGGCCAAGCTTGCCGAAGAGAAGCGTGTAGCCGACGAGGCAAAGAGAGCCAGGGAAGCCGAGAGATCAAAGGTTGCCGAAGAGAAAAAGGCCAAGATCGCCGAAGAGAAACGCCTGAAAGATGAGGCCCTCCGCGCCAAGGAAGAGGCCAGGGCTAGAGACGAGGAAGCCCGCAAGGCGAAGCTCGCCGAAGAGAAACGCCTGAAGGATGAAGCCCTCCGCGCCAGGGAAGCCGCGAAGCTGCAAGCCGAGGAGGCTCGTAAGGCAAAACTCGCCGAAGAGAAGCGTCTCGCCGATGAAGCCAGGAAAGCCAAGGAAGAGCCGTTCCGTAAAGCCGAAGAAGCTCGTAAGGCCAAACTCGCCGAAGAGAAACGTCTAAGAGAAGAACCGCGCCGTAAAGCCGAAGAAGCCCGTAAGGCGAAGCTCGCCGAAGAGAGGCGCCTCGAGGATGAGGTTAGAAAAGCTGAGAGAGAGAGAAAAGCAAAGCTTGCCGAAGAGAGACACCCAAAGGACGCGGCCCAAATAGCTAAGGAAGTCGAGAAGCTGCAGGCAGAAGAGGCTCGCAAAGCAAAGATCGCCGAAGAGAAACGCCTGAAGGAAGAGGCCAGGGCTAGAGACGAGGAAGCCCGCAAAGCCAAGATCGCCGAAGAGAAACGCCTCGCCGATGAAGCCAGGAAAGCCAAAGAGGCAGAGAAACTGCAGGCCGAAGAATCTCGCAAGGCAAAACTCGCCGAAGAGAAGCGTATAGCCGATGAAGCAAAGAAAGCCAGGGAAGCCGAGAGATCAAAGGTTGCCGAAGAGAAAAAGGCCAAACTCGCCGAAGAGAAACGCCTGAAGGATGAAGCCCTCCGCGCCAAGGAAGAGGCCAGGGCTAGAGACGAGGAAGCCCGTAAGGCCAAGATAGCCGAAGAGAAGCGTATAGCCGACGAAGCAAAAAGAGCCAGGGAAGCCGCGAAGCTGCAAGCCGAGGAGGCTCGCAAGGCAAAGATCGCCGAAGAGAATCGTCTCGCCGATGAAGCCAGGAAAGCCAAAGAGGCAGAGAAACTGCAGGCCGAAGAATCTCGCAAGGCCAAACTCGCCGAAGAGAAGCGTATAGCCGATGAAGCAAAGAAAGCCAGGGAAGCCGAGAGATCAAAGGTTGCCGAAGAGAAAAAGGCCAAACTCGCCGAAGAGAAACGCCTGAAGGATGAAGCCCTCCGCGCCAAGGAAGAGGCCAGGACTAGAGACGAGGAAGCCCGTAAGGCCAAGATAGCCGAAGAGAAGCGTATAGCCGACGAAGCAAAAAGAGCCAGGGAAGCCGCGAAGCTGCAGGCCGAAGAGGCTCGTAAGGCAAAACTCGCTGAAGAGAAGCGCATCGCAGATGAAGCCAGAATAGCCAAGGAAGAAGCACTTCGTAAAGCCGAAGAAGCCCGTAAGGCGAAGCTTACCGAAGAGAAACGCCTGAAAGATGAGGCCCTCCGCGCCAAGGAAGCCGCGAAGCTGCAGGCAGAAGAAGCCCGTAAGGCGAAGCTTGCCGAAGATAAGCGTATAGCCGACGAAGCAAAGAGAGCCAGGGAAGCCGAGAAGTTACAGGCAGAAGAATCTCGCAAAGCCAAGATCGCCGAAGAGAAACGCCTGAAAGACGAGACCCTCCGCGCCAAGGAAGAGGCCAGGGCTAGAGCCGAAGAGGCCCGCAAGGCGAAGCTTGCCGAAGAGAAACGTCTCGCCGATGAAGCCAGGAAAGCCAAAGAGGCAGAGAAACTGCAGGCCGAAGAATCTCGCAAGGCAAAACTCGCCGAAGAGAAGCGTATAGCCGATGAAGCAAAGAAAGCCAGGGAAGCCGAGAGATCAAAGGTTGCCGAAGAGAAAAAGGCCAAACTCGCCGAAGAGAAACGCCTGAAGGATGAAGCCCTCCGCGCCAAGGAAGCCGAGAAGTTACAGGCAGAAGAGGCCCGCAAGGCGAAGCTTGCCGAAGAGAAACGTCTTGCCGACGAGGCAAAGAGAGCCAAGGAAGCCGAGAGGCTAAGAGCAGAGGAAGCCCGTAAGGCCAAACTCGCCGAAGAGAAGCGTATGGCAGAAGAGGCGCAAAGAATTGAAGATGAGACGGCGAGCAAGGCGGCTCTTCTCAAGGCCAAGGTA
Source organism: Candidatus Omnitrophota bacterium (assembly GCA_041650805.1). NCBI lineage: Bacteria > Pseudomonadati > Candidatus Omnitrophota > Candidatus Omnitrophota bacterium. The sequence continues at coordinate 3,543 of JBAZKM010000006.1, forward strand.
GATACTCTTTTGAAAGGTAAAGATTGGGAGGCACGGAAGGCCGCTGCCGATGCCTTTGGGGAAGCGCGTGACATATCCGCCCTTCCGGCCCTTATCAAGGCATTGCAGGATACCGATTGGGGTGTGAGACAATCGGCCGCCCGCGCCCTCGGTATGATAAAGGACCGTTCCGCCGTTCCTGTTCTGGTCAAGGCGTTGAAAGACGATGAGTGGGATGTCCGTGAAACGGCCGCCCGCGCATTAGGAGAGATAGGAGACCCTTCAGCCATCCCGGCGTTGACCGGGGCGTCAAAAGATGACGATGCCGATGTCCGCGAAGCAGCTACCCAGGCATTAAATGCCATACAGAACCCTTCCGGCACTTCAGCGGGTAATGATACCCGGAAAATGACAGGACAAGAACCGCCAGAAGTACCGATCCCGGAGAGCGAGAATAAGGAAATTAAAGAACCGGAAGAGGGCGGTAATGAAAGTCTCGAATAACATAGCGGCCGTTTTTTTTGTTATATCGCTGACTTTTTTATCTCCATCTCTTATTTCGATTTTACAGGCGGAGGAGAGGGGAGAGATGACAGAGGGCAGCCAGACCGCCGAGGATTATTACCGGTTGTGGAGCGAGTGCTTCGACCGCGGAGATTATGAAAATTCAATACCTTTCATGAAGAAGGCGATCCGGCTCGACCCTGCTTACGAGGATAAGATACGGGCCCGTATAGACCGCTCCGTCGAGGACGAGCTTGTACACATATCTTTCGCCGGAGGAAATGCCACTGCCGAAGATCATTACCGTATATGGTGCGAATATTTTGACCGCGGCGATTATGAGAACTCCGTGCCGTTCATGAAGAAGGCGATAGAGCTCGACCCCGCTTACGAGGATAAGATACGCGCCTACATAGACCGCTCCGTCGAAAACGAGCTTGTGCACATATCCGTCGCCGAAGGCAAAGCCACCGCCGATGATTATTTCATGCTGTGGCGCGAATATTTTGACCGCGGCGATTATGAGAGCTCCATGCCGTTCATGAAGAAGGCGGTCCAACTTGACCCGGCTTACGAGGATAAGATACGCGCCTACATAGACCGCTCCGTCGAGGACGAGCTGATCCGTATCTCGGCCTCCGAAGGCAAATCCACCGCCGAGGATTATTTCAATATGTGGCGCGAGTGCTTTGACCGAGGCGATTATGAAAACTCAATACCTTTCATGAAGAAGGCAACCCAGCTCGACCCGGCCTACGGGGATAAGATACGCGCTTACATCGACCGTTCCGTGGAGAGCGAGATCATCCGGGTGTCCGTCGCCGAAGGCAAAGCCACCGCCGATGATTATTTCATGCTGTGGCGCGAATATTTTGACCGAGGCGATTATGAGAGCTCCATGCCGTTCATGAAGAAGGCGGTAGAACTGGACCCGTCATATACCGAGAAATTCCGCTCTTACCTGGAGAGCGTAGAGGCGGAGACGCTGATACAGATAGAGGAAGAGAGGGAGAGGGTACGGGAGGAAGTCCTTGAAAGAGAGAGGGCGCGGGAATTGATAACGATGCAGCGCGGCACAGGAGATGTGGACCTGGGCAAGATGCGTCCGTTAAAATTCGGCCCTCTCACATTGAGGCCTTCGATCAGCTATCAGTTCAAGTGGGACGATAATATCTTCCTTACCCCTGATGACAGAAGGGCCGATTATGTCTCAACGGTAACCCCGAGTTTCGGCGGAAATCTTGACCTGCCCTTCGCCCTGCCGTTCATCGTATCGGCAGGCGGTGTGACTTTGGAATCGGAGTCCCGCGTGCCGGAGCATACATTGTTCAACCTGGAGTATAAACCCATAATAAAGACGTTCCTTGAACACCCGAAAGAGAGCAACGTCGGCCATTCCTTCATAACGACGAGCGTCATCCCGAGTAATCTCTTCGGCGGCAGGGGGAAGCTGGTCTTCGGGTTCAAGGACATACTGCTCTTCACTACCGATCCGGCGACGAACGAAGACGTAAAGTTCACCCCGCGGTATAATAATGAAATGGAGTTCAAGGCCAAATATACGCCGGCTGAAAAGATATCCATGGCGTTCGCATATCTGAACATACTGGAGTGGTATAAACCGGAATCCAGACAGGAGTTCAGTTATAGCCAGCATGTCCTTACGCCCACGCTCTATTATAATATGACCTCCAAGAGCACGCTCTTTATGGATGCCGATTTCGGGAAGGTGGCATACTATACCGGAAACCGCAATTCCACATTTCTTCAGATAAGCGGCGGCATAACCGGTAAGATAACCCCCAAGACGGACGTATATCTTAAAGCCGGATACCAGTTCAGGGCATATGAGAACAAGAATATTTACGGCGATTATAATTCTCTCACGATGACAGGATCCATGTCCTCCATGCTCAGGAAAGATGTTGTTATGAAACTGATGCTTGGCAAGTCGATAGTCGAGTCCACATACCAGGATAACGCCTACTTTGACCTGAAGTACGCGGAACTCGAGCTGGTGAAGCATATAAGCGGGAAGACGTCTTTATTGATAGGCGGCAGCTTAGGGAAGAACGATTACCCGAGGAACAGCGAGGAAGACGAAGGGGTGAGGACAAGGAGGGATTACGTCTGGGGTCTTAAGGGAGGGTTGTCGTATAGGATCACGCGGTGGCTCGACTCCAGCTTAGCGTACGAATACAAGGGCAGGGATTCGAATTTCAAGCGGTATTACTACCGCGACAACAGGCTACTCGTGAATTTGAGGGCATCTTACTAAATGAAAAGACCGTTCCCGGATCTTTATAGATACAGGATAAAAGGGACAACCCTGATATGCGCCGCGTCTCTTTGCATATTCGCACTTGCAGATGCTTCATATGCCGAAGAGGCGAAGGTGGAACCGGGCAATGTACCGGGGAGTGCCGCCGTTACGGCCAAAGATGTCAAACCACAGGACAGGGCCGCAAAAGATACATATGTCCTGTCGTTCGGCGACGAGATCGATATAAAGGTCAGCGGCGAAGACGACCTTTCAAACATGTATAGAGTCAATAATAACGGGGAGATAAGGTTCCCTATCCTGGGAAAGATAAAAGTGGAGGGCATGACGATATCCCAGATGGAGGAGCATATAAGCAAGCTGCTGGAGAGGGATTATTTTAAGATAAAAGTGACCGTTGACGCACAGATCAAAAAATTTCACAAGAGGAGGGTCACTATCTCCGGCGAGGTCAAGAGCCCCGGGCCGTTCGATTTTGGGGACGATAAGAATATGACGCTGGCGGAACTTCTTACGCTCGCAGGCGGCCCCACCGAAAAGGCGTGCCTGAACAGGACCACTATAATACGCTCCGAACCGGACGGCAAGACCAGGAAGCTGGAGGTGAATGCCGGGGATGTAATGGCCGCCAAGGCAAAGGACATAATCCTCAGCCCCGGTGACAGAGTCAACGTGCCCAGCGCGAACGTCATTGTGATCGGAGAGGTCACAAAACCCGGGACCTACGGTTTCGGGGATGTCAGTAAGCTTACGTTATTAGGGGCCATATCTACAGCGGGCGGGTTCACCAGGATAGCCTCGTTGAATCCTGTGACGATCATACGCGTCGATGAATTCGGCAACAGGAAGCAGATAAAGGTGAACGTCAAAAATATATACTACGGCAAAGAGCGGGATGTCCCTCTTGAGCCGGATGACATAATAGTTGTCCAGGAGAGCTGGTTTTAGGGAGGCATTTTATGGCTCAGCAGTCCGTCTCTTTTGAAGAGACGCCCCGGGAAGTCACGTTCAAGGATTATGCCGATATCGTCATTAAAAGGAAGAGTGTCGTCATATCTTTTTTTGTAATGGTCTCATTCATGGCGGCCCTGCATAACATTACGCGCCCCAATATCTATTCCGCCACGTCCCAGATACTGATACAGGACCCGTCCAAGGCCTTTAAAACTGCGCCCGAGTTGCAGCAGTTCTCTCTGAGCACCGGCGGGCTCAGGTCCCAGATAGAGCTGATGAAGAGCGCTTCTGTGGCATCCGCGGTGATCGAGAAGTACGACCTCATGTCGAAATACCCGGGCATCCTGGGTACCGGCCTGAAAGGCGCCGCGAAGGCGGCGCGGGGTATGGTAAGCATAAATCAGATAGGCGAAAGCCGGGTTTTCGATGTGGTGGCGACCTCAACCAACCCGAACCTGTGCGCGGAACTGGCTAACGGCCTCGTTGACGAATATATAGAGAAGAATATAGTCACATCATTCCTGTCGTCTCCCGACATGTTGAAGAAGATGTTCCCCGACGGCGACGGTAAGACGAGGGCCGATGCCATATACGGGAAACTTAGGGGGATGTCAAAGGATGAAGTCCTCCAGTCGCTTCCATATGTGGTAAAAAACCCGAAAATGGCGGAGCTCAAAGAAAAAAAATCGGACATCTCCAAGGACCTCGCCCTTTATTCCGCCAAATATACGGACAAACATCCCAAGGTCATAAAAGCGAAGAGGGAGATCCAGGCGGTAAAGGAAGAGATGCAGGCCCTCTCAGGTAACATCGTAAGCGAAATGAAGGACTCGATGAGCGGGAGGTTCGACATCAGCAACGTAAAGGTGATCGAATATGCGGATGTCCCGGCCTCCCCGATAGGCCCTAAACGCCTGAAAGATTTTCTCCTTATATCCATTATGGCTTTCTTCGGCGCCTGCGGCGTCGCGATCTTTATCGATTATCTCGACAATACCGTAAAGACACAGGAGGACGTGGAAAAATATGTAAGATTGCCGTACCTTGGGTATATACCGCTTGTGAAAGATGCCCCGGTCAAAGGTAAACCCGTCAGCATAAGCGATTATGTCGTAGTGAATCCGAAAGACCGCCGTTCAAATCTGCTGGAATCGCTGAGGAATGTGCGGACAAGCATCACCTTCTCCGCCCCTCCGGACGCGCTTAAGTCGATACTTATCGCGAGCGCCCTCCCGAAAGAAGGCAAGTCCACAATAGCGCTTAACCTCGCCATCGTCGTCGCAGGAGACGGGTCCAGGACGCTGCTGGTGGACGGCGATATGCGGCGTCCGAGCCTGCACAAGATGGTGGGGTCGCATACGGCGAAGGGGTTGAGCAACTACCTGACATCGAAAATGGCCATTGAAGAAGCGGTGGTGGAGACAAGATTTGAAAATCTCTATTTTATGCCGTGCGGGCCGATACCACCGAACCCGTCGGAGCTATTCGGTTCCTACCGGATGAAGGAGCTTCTGGACGAGGCGGGGAAGAAATACGACAAGATCATATTCGACGGGGCCCCGATCTTCGGGATATCGGATTCCGTGGTGCTGGCCAAGGCCCTCGACGGAGTCATACAGATCACCAGGTTCGGCAAGGTCACCTGGGATATGGCAAATAAGTGCAAACAGAGGCTGCAGAACCTCGGGGTGAAGATGATAGGGGTGATCATAAACGGCGTCGACACCAGAAAAGAATCGTACTATTACAAGTATTACGATTACAGGTATCATAAATACTACGAGTAGCACATCCATGAGGTGTTGCGATTGCGAGATATAACCGGCATTTTTCTCCAGTGCATACTTATAGCCGTCCTGATACTTTCGCCCGTCCTGTTTGATTCACGCGATATCCCCGTAATGGCGTTAATGGAAGTGCTCATCTTCTCTTCCGCTCTCCTGTGGTTCCTCAGGTCCGTACTATCCGGAAAGATAATCGTAACGAAGACGACCCTGTACCTGCCCATGTGCGCGTTCATCTTATTGCTGTCGGCACAGCTTCTGCTGGGAAAGGTGACGGGCGGGCATCTCGGCACCATATACCCGTACATCACAAAGCTCTATTTTTTCAAAGTCCTTTCATATATGTGCCTCTTTTTCATTATCGTGAACACCCTTCGCTCGCGCCGCGAGATAAACCGTCTTATATTCACGATCCTCGCCGTCGGCGTCATGCTGGCGGCATACGGGATCGTCCAGAAGGTATCCGGCGTCACCAGGATATTCGGTGTGCGAGAGGCCGAGGAGGTGCTCCTGATATATTCGAGCTACACTAATTGCAACTATTACTCCGGTTATATGAATATGGTCATATTTCTCGCGCTGGGTGCGTTCTTTGCGTACCTGGCATACCTCGAAAAGGAGAGGGGTTACCGGCATTTTGACGTATTCGAGGGGTGGAATTTGATCTTTCTATTCGCCATAGGTATCATGACGGCAAGCCTTCTGCACACCCTTTCCATGGGCGGCATCATCGTCTTTTTCGCGTCGTCGGTATTCTTCTATGTTTCGTATTCGGAGAAGATGTCGCAAAAAAAATGGATCCTTCCGGCAGCCCTTCTTTTCACGGCGGCCATAGCGGCGGTCGTGTCGGCATGGTTCTTGCGCGGGATGTTATCCAGGATCTTCAGCGAACTGGCAGCGGTGTTGGGCAACATCAATACCTATGGGTTACGCGTGCCGTTGTGGGCCAGGGCGATCGGCATGATGAAGGAACATCCCATCCTCGGCATAGGCGCCGGCACGTTCAGGTATATATTCCTCAAATATCAGCCGCACGTGAACGTATCTTTTGCGCACCCCCACAGCGACTACCTGGGTGTCTTGCTGGAAAGCGGCGTTATAGGGTTTTCCATATTTGCGCTCGGGATGTCCTCTTTTTTCAAACGTTACATACGGCTTCTCCGGTTGCGCCACAACTCTTATTCCAGGGCCATCGGATACGGTTGTCTGGCATCAGCCTTTTCGATATTCGTCTTCAGCTTTGTCGATTCCAATATGCGGGTTATGTCCAATGCGCTCCTCTTTTCGGCCATCCTGGGTATAGGTTTTTGCGCCATCCACTCCAGGTCCGACGGCGCTGAAGACGAGGACGCCATCTTTAAGACGAAGACCTTCCGGGTAGAGGGGGCAGTAAAGAGGGCGGCCCTCCTGGGCGCGGGAGTGGCATCTTTTTTATATCTGGCCAATGCAATCACGTCCCTGGCCGTTGCGGACGTGTACGGCATCTTAGGGTCGGCGGAAAAGAGGGCCGACCATCTTGAGACGGCAATAGCGTTGGAGCCGTCCGCCTCCGAGTACCATTATGATCTCGCATATCTCTTCTCGAACGGTTTCAGCAAAAAGACGATGCGTAACGGAGGCTCGGCCGGAAAGGCGATAGCGGAGCTGGAAAGCGCGGTGCGGCTAAATCCCGCTTTCAGCAAATACCATCGCCGCCTCGGTTTCTTATATAGCTGTGTCGGTAAGGGTGAAAGGGCCGTGGAGGAGTTCAAGAAGGCCCAGGATACGGAGCCGTTAAACCCTTTCAATTACTTCCTCCTGGCGGCGCACTATTTTAACGAGGCAACGGCCGTCAGGGGAGTGAACCCCGCAGGCTCCGGGGCGATGGATAGAGGCGTCGCGGAATACAAAAAGGCGCTGTCGCTCGACCCCGCGCTCACCGTGTACAGGCACAGGGATATCATTGACGATTACGGCAGTGTTAAGAGGGCCCTGAAAGAGTACTCCCTCTAGCGCCCGCCTATAAGGCGCGCCGGATTTTGCCTTGACATAACCTCACCCCTATATTAGAATAAACATTCCCCAAAATTATGAGTAACGATATCTATACCATAACTCGGAACGATCTTTTTGACCTCCTCACAAGGTTGTCGGGAACGAGCAGGGTCTTTGTCCCTTACCGTAAAGGGGAGAGACTCTCCTTCGGGCCCTTTGACCCGGCGAAGGAGAGCGCAATAGATCTCGGAGGGATTCGGCAGAGCCAGCCGCTCAAGTCGTTCCTTAACCATCCGCGGGAGAAGGTCACGGGAGGTCCGGATAGCGACAGCAGGCCCGTTGTGATAGCCGGTGTCAAAGGATGCGACCTCCAGAGCCTGGTGCTGCAGGATTTCGTGTTCAAAGACGGAGATCTTAAGGACCCGTTCTATGTCAATAACAGGGAACGGTGCCTGATAATATCAAGTGACTGCACCTACGCGCGCGAAACATGTTTTTGCACAGCCATGGCAGGCGCGCCGTATCCAAAAAAGTATTTTGACCTTAACCTATCCGATGCCGGCGGCAGCTTTCTCGTCGAGGTCGGCAGCGAAAAAGGGATGGGTATAGTAAATGTGTATAAAACTTTCTTCAGGGATGCTCTACCCGGAGAGATCGAGAAGAGAGATGCCGGGAGGCAAAAGGTCGCGGGCGAGGTATCGCGGTATATCTCCGAACGAGGCACGCCGAATACGGAGGCGATCAGCGGTATGATGAAGAGGCATTACAATACGGTCGGGCTCTGGCAGGATTCTTCCTCGACCTGTGTCGAGTGCGGCGCCTGTAACCTCGTATGCCCGACCTGCCATTGTTTCCTCCTCTTCGACGAAAAGGTGAACGAAGGGTCCAGGCGGCTCAGGATATGGGACTCCTGTCTCTACAACAGTTTTGCCAGGGTCGCAGGAGGCGCGAACCCGCGCAAGCATCTGTACGAACGCCTCCGGAACAGGTTTGACAAGAAATTTGCCTTCTTCCCGGAAGTCCTCGATTACTTTGCCTGTACCGGATGCGGCCGGTGCATTGAGGCCTGCCCCGGAGATATAGATATCCGGGAGGTGCTCAAGGGGCTCGTTAGGGGCGAGTGGAGTAAGCCGCCGCATAAGTGAAAGCTGAAAGCTGAAAATGGATAATCCGTATCGTTACATAGATGCAGAGATAACGGGCGTAGTGACGGAAACGGCCAGTATAAAGACATTCACGCTCAAACCGAAAGAGCCGGTAAGCTTCCGGGCAGGCCAGTTCATGGATGTCACCGTGCCCGGGACAGGAGAGGCGCCCTTTACGCCTTCCTCGAACCATAATTCGTGCGAGACGCTCGACTTCACGATAATGAAAGCCGGGCGCGTTACGAAGGCGCTGCACGGGATGGGCCCCGGCTCCATGGTGGGATTGAGGGGGCCGTACGGCCTCGGCTACCCTTTAAAAGATTTTAAGTCAAAAGAGGTCTATATAGTCGGCGGCGGCGTCGGCCTTGCGCCGCTCCGGGCACTTCTCTACGCGCTCTTTAATGAAGTGAACGATTACAGGAAGATAATAGTCAAATACGGGTCCAGGACGCCCAAAGACATCGTTTACAAGAATGAGATAGAGGGCTGGAAGAAGAGGGGCCAGCACGTCGAGCTTGAGGTGACGACGGATATAGGGGACGAAACGTGGAAGGGCAACGTGGGCCTCGTAACGACTATACTCAAGGACCGGGGGTTGGATATGGAGACGGCCGTCTCCATCGTATGCGGTCCGCCCATAATGATGAAATTCACCACGTTCAAACTCCTGGACCTGGGGTTCAAGGAGCATAATATATACCTTTCGATGGAGAAGAATATGTCCTGCGGCATAGGCAAGTGCGGCCACTGCAGGGTGGGGCCGTATTATGCATGCAAGGACGGGCCGGTATTCACGTACGATAAGCTGAAGGACCTGCCGAATATATGGGAATGAGACAGTTATTGATCGACTTGGACATATGCCAGAGATGCGAAGAGTGCGGCTCGATCTGCAGCTACACCCAGCACCCCGGCAATAACGGCATAACGACGATGCGGGAGCTGGCGCACTTTGCGGTCATATGCCGGCGCTGCGATGATGAGCCGTGCGTCGGATCATGCCCGTGGGAGGCGCTCGAGAAACAACCGGACAGGGTGCTTAAGCGGTATATGATGAGGTGCACCTCATGCAAGTCGTGCGCGAACGGCTGTCCGTTCGGCACCATATATCCGGAGACGATACCGTTCATAATATCGAGATGCGATCTCTGCATCGGCAGGTTGCGTGGGGACGCCGTACCCATATGCCTCGAATCATGCAGCCACGGCGGCGTTAAATACGGGGAATTCGAGGAGAAGAAAGAGGACGGTATATACAGGGTCTCTGACAGCATAATGGTGAAGACGAACCTTAAGTGGGAGCGCATACTCCAGACGGTGCATAAGCGATGAACATGGTCAAGGCGGCAGAATATATAGCCCTATTCCTTCTCTTCCCCGGATTCCTCTTTTCCGTTGCTATGGGATGCCTGGTGGGCTGGATCGACAGGAAGGTCACGGCGAGGGTGCAATGGCGCGTAGGCCCCCCCTGGTATCAGAATTTTGCCGACATGATCAAGCTCTTATTTTATAAAGAGACGCTCATGCCGGAAGGCGTTTCGAAGGGCATCTTCCTGGGCATGCCGCTCATAGCGGCCGCAAGCGCGTCGCTTGTATCGACGATGATCCTTGTAGTAAATCATGCCCCCGGGAAGGGTTTCATAGGAGACCTCATAGTCATCGTCTACCTTCTTATGATACCGCCGGTGGCCACCATGCTGGGCGCCTTCGCGTCACGCAATACGCTGGCATCGCTAGGCGCGTCGCGCGAGATGAAGATGATGCTCTCATATGAACTTCCGTTCATACTTGCGCTGATCGTCCCTGTGATGAAGTCGGGATATGCCATAAAGCTGGGAGATATACTATTGTACCAGGAGATGAACGGGGCCATCATAGGGAGCGTCTCCGGATCATTGTCCTTTATGGTAATGATCATCTGTATCCAGGCGAAGCTGGGGCTTGTGCCTTTCGACATCCCCGAGGCAGAGACGGAGATAATGGCAGGCACCTTCATAGAATATTCCGGGAAGGCCCTCGGCATATTGAAAGCGGCCAGGGCCATATTGACGTTCATCCTTCCCGTGATAGTCATGACATTGTACATGGGCGGGATAAAGCCCGGACCCGGAGGATTTTTAAAGAGCATATCGGAGTATGCGGCCGTCGTGGTCATGCTTGTACTTATAAAGAATACCAACCCGAGGGTGAGGGTAGACCAGGCGCTCAGGTTCTTCTGGGGACCCGTTACCGCGATATCGATAGTGGCCGTACTGGCCGCATATATGGGATATTAGCCATGGGCTTCAAAGAGAAGATATTGACGAGATCCATTTATGTCTTTCACGTTTCAAGCGGCAGCTGCAATAACTGCGATATCGAGATCATCGATTGTCTTACGCCGCGGTTCGACCTGGAACGTTTAGGGATAGTACTGGTGGGGAGCGTAAAACACGCGGATGTGCTTCTCTGCACCGGTTCCGCAAATAAGATGACGATACCTCTCATAAAAAAACTTTATGACCAGATGCCGAAACCGGGCTTTGTGATCGCCTGGGGCGCGTGCGGTTCTTCCAGGGGGCTATTCAAGGATAGCTACAATACCGGCACCCCGCTCGACGAGGTCATCCCGGTAGATATGTATATCCCCGGATGTCCTCCCAAGCCGGAGGCGGTCCTGGCGGCCCTGGTGAAACTTGTAAATAAGATAAGGGCGAAAAAGGAAATATAGATGACGATCGACGAGATATTGGCTAAATTACAGGGGCGCTTTACCAGCAAAGTCCTGAAGACATACAGGCATTCGGATAAGAAGGCGTACGTCGATATATATCCGAAAGATATCGTAGACCTGACGCGCTATCTATTAAAAGAAGCGGGCCTGAGGTTCAATATCGCGAGCGCCGTAGACACATTTGAAGGCATCGAGATACTGTACCACTTTGCGCTGGACCGGTCCGGCCTTGTCGTATCCGTGCGCGCGCTCATATCGGACAAAGCCGACCCGCATATCGATACCATAACATCCGTGACAAAGTCCGCATGGTGGATAGAGCGGGAGATACACGAGCTATTCGGCGTGGAGTTCAACGGCAATGATGACCTGAGGCCGCTCCTGCTCCCGGACGACTGGCCGAAAGGCGTATATCCTTTAAGGAAGGACTTCATAGTCCCCAAGAGAGATTCGAGGAAAGCATGAGCCACAACGCGCACGTGCCGATAGGGCCGTACCATCCGCTCCAGGAAGAGCCGGAATTTTATAAACTTGTAGTCGAAGGCGAGAAGGTCGTGGACGTCGATGTGCGGATCGGTTATAACCACCGCGGCATAGAGAAGATATCCGAGTCGAAGAGCTTCGACCAGTCGATATTCATCGTGGAGCGTATCTGCGGAATATGTTCAGGCAGCCACCCCATAGCGTGTGTCAACGCCATTGAGGATATAGACGGTATAAAGGTGCCGGAGAGGGCGCTCTACATAAGGTCGATCATCCAGGAGCTCGAACGCATCCACTCGCACATGCTCTGGCTGGGTCTCGCGGGCCACTTCCTCGGTTACAACACGGTCTTCATGTGGGCATGGAAGTACAGGGAGGACATATGCGACATTATGGAGACGGTGACCGGTAACAGGCAGAATTATGCCATGATGAAGGTCGGCGGGGTACGGCGGGATATAGAGAAAGAGCACGTGTCATACATACTGCAGCGTCTCGACAGGTTCCTGCGCAATCTCGATAAACTTAAGGGGGCGGTATTGGATGACCCGGTCATCCATGCCCGCACGAAGGGCGTCGGCATCCTGACCAAAGAAGAAGCGGTCGATTACGCGGCGCTCGGTCCGACGGCGAGGGCTTCCGGAGTGGATATAGATGTCCGCAGGGACCATCCCTACGCCGCCTATGATAAGGTCAAGTGGAGCGTAATAACCCAAAAAGAGGGCGACGTATTCGCCAAGACGGTCGTCAGGATACTCGAGATGTACGAAGCGGCCGGTATAATACGGCAGTGTCTCGACAGGATGCCGGAAGGGCCGATAGACGCCGGCGTGAAGGATATCTCGCAGGGCGAGGGGATAGGGCAGTGCGAGGCGCCCAGAGGAGAGTGTTTTCATTACGTTAAATCCGACGGCACCAACTCTCCGGTCCGCCACAAGATAAGGGCCCCGACATATATGAACTTTCCCACGTTCAGGGAGACGGTCATAGGACAGACGGTCTCGGACGCGACTATAATATTGGCCGCGATAGACCCGTGTTACTGCTGCACCGAGAGGATGGTCGTGATCGATGAGCGCGGAAAAGAGAAATTGAACGCCCAGGACCTCATAAGGTTGTCGCAGGAGAAGACGAAAAGGATAGCGGAGAAGCTGGGAAAAGGGTTGTCATGACCTATACGGCGCTTACATATATCATAGGCATACCGGTTATCGCAGGCATCGTATGCCTTGCCGTCCCCGACAGGATAAAGTCGCTGGCGAGGGCCATCGCAATGACGGCCACCCTGGCGGCCCTGGTCCTTTCGGTGCGTATCTTCATCCATAAAGAGGAATGGGCAGGGCTCTCATCTTCGCTATTTTCCGTCGATGCCCTTTCCGCGTTCATAGGTATGGGTGTTACTGTGTTCGCTTTCCTGATAGCGCTCTATTCTTGCGGGTTCATCGCCAAAGGCGTAGGGAGGTATTTTGGCTGGTACCTGTTGGCCCTGGCAGGTTCCCTGGGGGTCTCATTCGCCGATAACCTTATAATCCTGCTCGTCTCATGGGGATCCCTGGCGGTCGTCCTTTATCTTCTTGTGAATATGAGCGCCACCAAAAGGGCCGCCGAGTCGGCAAGGAAGGCGCTCATCGTAATAGGCGGCACGGATGCCGTCATGATATTCGGGATAGCCGTTCTCTGGGCCATGACGGGGACTTTCTCGATGAGCAAGATGCATATCCCGCTGAACGGGATACTGCCGTTTGCCGCTTACCTCTCCCTGGCGATAGCGAGCTTTGCCAAAGCGGGCGCAATGCCTTTCCACTCATGGCTTCCTGACGTTGCCGAAGACGGCCCCGCGCCGGTCACCGCCTACCTTCCGGCGTCGCTCGACAAACTTCTGGGCATATACCTTCTGGCCAGGATCTCAATGAACGTATTTATCATGAACGATATCAGCCGCGGGCTTCTCCTTATCGTAGGTTCGGTAACGATAGTCCTGGCGGTCATATACGCCCTTGTCCAGCACGACCTGAAACGGCTCCTCGGGTATCATGCGGTTTCCCAGGTAGGGTATATGATACTCGGTATAGGTACGGGTAACCCCATAGGGATAGCTGGCGGCCTCTTCCATATGCTGAACCACGCCATATACAAATCGTGCCTCTTCCTGGCAGGCGGGGCCGTCGAGAAGGAGACGGGTACGACGGACCTGGATAAACTCGGAGGGCTTGCCCAGGCCATGCCGGTCACCTTTCTGGCCTTCCTGGTAGCTTCCCTCTCGATATCCGGTATCCCGCCTTTTAACGGGTTCGCCTCAAAGTGGATGGTATACCAGGGGATCATAGAATCGGCCTGCGGTAAAGGCGGCCGCCTGTGGGTCCTCTGGCTGACGGCAGCCATGTTCGGCAGCGCGCTCACCGTCGCCAGTTTCATGAAGCTTGTTCACTCCGTATTCCTCGGGCGGCCTTCCGGGAGTCTGGATAATATAAAAGAGGCCGTCTCGGCTATGAAGCTCCCCATGGTCATACTGGCGGCGCTATGCGTCGTCTTCGGTATATTCGCGTTCAGCGTGCCGCTTTCGATCCTTATATTGCCTGCCATAGGAGCCCGGGTCTCATACGAAGGGCTCTGGAGCCCCGCCATTGCGACGGCGCTTGTAGGCATAGGAGTATTCGCGGGCTTTCTCATTTACCGTCTTTCCGGCAGAAAGTCGTTCCGTACGGTCTCAACGTTCGTGGGCGGGACAGACCAGGAAGATCTCGGCAGGATATCGGGTACGGAATTCTACGATACCATCAGGGACCTGAAAGGGCTCGGTGCGATATACAGGAAAGAGGAAGCGAAGACATTCGATATATACGAAATGGGCAGGAAGGCGGTGGGCATATTTACGCGTATGGGGCAATATGCCCACAACGGGGTACTGCCGACATATATGGTGTGGTGCCTGCTGGGCATGGTGGGCATGTTCCTGGTACTCTTTTTAAGGTAGGATAAAGATGATAGAGATAAATTTTATACTCTTCTTCATGATCGTAGCCGCCATAGTAGCGGTCGAGGTGAAGGACCTGCTGTCGGGCGTCATCGCCGTAGGCGCCGTAGGCATAGGGCTTTCCATGGCGTTCCTGGTCCTGAAGGCGCCGGACCTGGCCGTAATGCAGCTCGTGGTCGAGATACTCTGCCTTATCATATTGATACGGGCAACGGTGCGGAAAGACCTCCCGTTCAGCACCTCCGGAAGATGGTTCTTCAATACGCTCTCCACGCTATGCTTTCTGGCCGTATTCCTGGCGCTAGCCTACCTTTCCATAAAAGAGATGCCGCCATTCGGCGAACCCGAGATGAGGGTGGGGAAGATGTATATTGCCGAGGCGCAGGCAAGGACAGGCGCGCTGAACGTGGTGTCGGCCATAGCTTCCAATTTCCGGGTGTACGATACGCTCGGCGAGGTGGCGATAATATTTACGGCAGTCGTAGGAGTGCTCGCGATCGCGCGCAGCGTAGCTCACAGGAAGGAAGGGTCTCATGATGGGGCGTGACAGGGAGCCCGGGATGACGGTGATCGTCAAGACGATAACGCGCCTGACGCTGGGGTTCATCCTGCTTTACGGCATATATATATCGCTTAACGGGCATAACGCCCCGGGAGGCGGCTTCGCGGGCGGGGTCATCGTCGCGCTCTCTTTCGTCCATGTGATGCTCGCCTTCGGCAAGAAGGTCGCGCTGAAGCGCCTCCATTCATATGTGATGCGCGGGGCGATAAGCCTGGGCGCGCTCGCATTTCTCTATACGGTCATGGTCAGCTTCGGCGGCGGATGCGTACCGCTTAACCTTTTATTCGGACAATTTAAGTCGTGCCCGGTCTTCAACAGCGAGGTGACCGTCCCGTTATGCGAAATGGTCGTTGTAGGCGCGGGGCTCTTCGCCCTGTTTACGGCGCTTGTTCTTCTGTCGAAAACCGATAAGGATTCGGAGTGATCCTATGACCGCGTATATATTATGCCTCGTGCTCTTCTCGGTGGGGTTATACTGTGTCCTCAGGAAGAGGAACCTGATCAAGATAATAATCGGGATAGGTATCATGGAGTACGCGGTAAACCTCTTCCTGGTCCTGGTCGGTTATTCCTGGAGAGGGCGTTCCCCGATATTTGACCGCGCCCAGGTGATAGACAAGATGGTAGACCCGCTTCCGCAGGCCCTTGCCCTGACATCCATAGTAATAGGTCTTTCGGTAACGCTTCTCCTGGTGGCGCTCGCCATCCGGATATATGAAAAGTACGGGACATTTGATATAACAAAGATAGACAGGCTTAAAGGATGAACTGCCCTAATACAGCATTATTGCCGTTCCTTGTCGCTATCCCGCTCGGGGCGGCGTTTATCATCACGTTCGCAGGAAAGAGGATAAAGGGAGCCGGCGAGGCAATGGCGACGGCCGCCGCATTCGCCGGACTGCTCATATCTATCAAGATGCTCTTTGCCCCAGGCGCCGGGGCATCCGCCATAGTATGTAAAGTGGGAAGCTGGGCGCAGCCGCTCGGTATATCCCTCGTAGCGGACGGCCTCTCGGTCTTCATGCTGGTCACGGTGAACCTGGTCGCCTTTATAGTATCGGTCTATTCGATAGATTACATGGGGCGGTATACGGACAGCTGGAAGTTCTTCGCGCTCTTTTCGATCATGCTCGCCGGCATAAACGGTGTCCTGGTAGCGGGCGATATATTCAACCTTTATCTATTCCTGGAGATGGCGGCCATATCCGGATATTTCCTCGTGGCTTTCGGGATAGACAGCGACGGGCTTGAGGCATCCTTCAAGTACGCCGTCATGGGTTCCGTGGCGTCCTCATTCATACTGATGGGCATAGCTTTCCTTTATAGCTACACATCCACGCTTAATATGGCCGATATGGCCGGCGTGCTGGCGGTCAAGGGGGGAGGCAGGGTGGTGGATTTTGTGGCTGTACTCTTCCTTATGGGTTTCGGCCTGAAAGGGGCGCTCGTCCCGTTCCATTCATGGCTTCCGTATGCCCATTCGTCGGCGCCTGCGCCAGTGTCGGCGATGCTCTCGGGCGTTTCCATAAAGGTGCTCGGCATATACGCCATCATGAGGATATTCTTCAACGTCTTCTCCATGCCGCCGGGGATATCCGCGATACTTATTACGCTTGCGGTAATGTCGATGGTCGTCGCGAGCATACTTGCCTTCGGCCAGACCGATATCAAGAGATTGTTCGCATATTCCAGCATCAGCCAGGTAGGTTATATAGCTCTCGGGCTGGGGGTGGCAACGCCGTTATCCGTCGCGGCCGCGCTGTTCCACCTCTTCAACCACAGTGTATTCAAATCGCTCCTCTTCCTGAATTCCGGTTCGGTGGAACGGGTGACCGGGACAAGGGACCTCTCAAAGATGTCCGGCATAATATCCGCTTCGCCGGTGGTCGGCTACACCAACCTGGCCGGCTCCCTGTCAATATGCGGCATGCCCCCTCTGGGAGGTTTCTGGAGCAAACTCCTTATCATACTGGCATGCATCCAGGCGCGCCACCCCATTTTAGCGCTGACAGCGGCGCTTGTGAGCATACTGACATTGGGCTACTATTTCATCGCGATGACGCCGGCGTTATTCGGCGTGGATCGCGGACCCGCCGCTAAGAAGATATCCTGGTCAACCGCCTGTGCGCTGATAGTGCTTTCTATAATAACCGTTGCAAGCGGGCTTATCCTCTTACCGGGCGCAGGCCGTTTGGTGATCACGAATACGGCCGCCGTGCTGACTTCCGGAGGGTCCGGATACGTAAATGCCATTGCGGGGGCGCTGAAATGACCGCAAAGATCGTCCTTTTCATGCTCTGGCTGTTCGTATGGCTCTTCCTGTCATGGCCGCCCGACACTTCGCAGATAGTGACGGGGATACTCGTATCGCTCTTTGTGACTTTAATGACAGGGGACCTCTTTACACGGCGCGCCCGCGTATCCCGGGGCGCGGGACGGTACCTGTGGTTTTTGTACTACGTCGCGGTATTCCTTACCGAGTGCGTCAAGGCCAATATCGATGTCGCATGGCGGGTGATACATCCCGACGTGCCGATAAGGCCGGGCACCCTGAGGGTCAAATTGGACCTGAAATCGGATACGGGCATCACATTCCTGGCCAATTCGCTTACCCTGACTCCCGGCACCACCAGCGTCGACATAGACAGGTCCGGCGGCATTCTCTATATCCACTGTATCTCCATAAAAGAGTCGGCCGACGGTTCATATGCCAAGATGGCTGTGGTAAAGAAGTTTGAGGATATTTTGAGGAGGATATTCGAGTGAAGAACAGGCGCATCAGGTGGTTTGCGGGCGCGGCAGCGACGCTCATATTGCTGGGCGCGATACTCTTATCTCCTCTTCCCTCGATCCTAAAATGGCAGTCGGAGTTTTTGAGCCGCTCTCTGATGTGGCTGATCCTCTCCGCGTGCCTCTGCCTGTGGCGCATACTGCGCGGGCCGACCGCGCCTGACAGGGCGGTCGCCGTGGACATGCTCGGCATACTCATAGTCGGGTTCTGCGCCCTGCTGAGCATACCGACCGGAAGGGACTGGTATATCGATATAGGTATCGCGTGGGCGCTTCAGAGCTTTATCGGTATTATGGCGCTGGCTAAATATCTGGAAGGGAAAGATTTCGATGAATGAGACGATCGGAAGCATATTGATAGTCATAGGACTGGCATTCGATTTTCTGGGATGCCTGGGGCTGATCCGTTTCCCGGATGTCTATAACCGCCTCCAGGCGTCGGCGAAATGCGTTACGCTCGGCACGTGCGGCATACTGTTCGGGCTCTTCCTCTTTCAGGGGTTTACGGCGACGGGCATAAAGGCGCTCTTATGCCTGGCCTTCATACTGCTGACGGCGCCGGTATCCGCCCATGCGCTCGCCAGGGGCGCCTATCTCTCCGGCGTGAAGCCGTGGGAGGGGACCGTCGTAGATCAATACGGCGAAGACCTGAAAAAATAAGAGGCAGACATGGATATGAACGGGATGAAAGAAGAGGTCGCAAAGATGGCCGGCACGGTATATTCGATGCTCGGTCTTATAGAGAAGGGTTTTATGGAGAATAAGCCGGAACCGCTCGCTGCCGCAATGAAGGAAGAGAAGGCGATAAATGGCATGGAGAAGGAGTTGACAGGCAATATCCTCGTCCTTTCGAAGGCATCGGGCAAATGCAGGGGGGAACTGGCGGTGCTGGCGGGCGTCATCGAGATGCTTGAGAGGATGGGGGACGAAGCGTTGAACCTGGTAGAGCGCATAGAGATAAAGGTCGAAGAGCGGCTCCTCTTCAGCGACCTGGGCGTCGCGCAGTTCAATGAGACGTACGACGCCATGAAGCGCTCGGTAGAGATGATGGTCGAATTCCTGAAGTCGCGGAAGCCGGCGCTTAAAGAACGGGTCATCGATAACGGTTTCCATGTCAAGGACCTAGTTGAGCGTTACCGCAGGGAGCACATGGACCGCTTCGTTAAAGGGTTGTGCACACCGATGTCGGCGAACATGTATTTCGACATGCTCGATTTCACGGGAAATCTCGCCAGGCATTCTTCGAATATAGTCAAACTTTTTGAATAAAATGCGATATCCGAAACTGAGAGAATTGAAAGAAGCGATAACGGCCCTGATATCCGGGCCTTATACTACGAAGTTCCCGCGCAAACCCCACATACCGGCGAAGAGGTTCAGGGGTAAGCCGGAATATTCGAATGACGGATGCATCGCCTGCGGCGCCTGTTCGCTGGTATGCCCGGCGAGGGCGATCGAGGCGAGGGATACCGTGACCAGGACGAAGGCCGTGCGGAAGATGATATTGCACCTGGACGAATGCCACTATTGCGGGCAATGCAGCGCCCTCTGTACCACAAAGGAAGATACCCCGCCGGGTATAAGGCATACCACGGAATTCGACCTTGCCGGTTTTGACAGGGCGACCATGGTCTCCCAGACGGACGAGAAAGAGCTTGCGCTATGCGAGGTCTGCGGCGATGCGATAACCGCGAAGGCACATCTAGAATGGCTCGCAAAGCGCCTGGGGCCGCTCGCCTTTTCCAACCCCAACCTCTTCCTCTCGTCTATGAAGAGCATGAACTTTGCCGGAGACGTATCGAGGATCGCCAAAGAGGATCTCGTCCGGAGCGACCGGATAAAGGTGATCTGTGCGAAGTGCAGAAGAAGAGCGACGCTTGAAAAATTTTAAAGTCCTCTCCTCGCCCGAATTGAGATCGACCCTGAAAGACAGGATAAAAGGAAGGCCCGCCATAGTAGGGATAGGTAATATAATGCGCGGCGACGACGGCCTCGGGCCGCGCCTGGTGGAGCTCCTTAAGGCGCGGGCGGTCAATGCGCGCCTCTTCGATTGCGGCACCGCGCCGGAAAATTATATCTTTCCTATACTATCTACGGATTGTAATACGATCATACTGGTCGACGCGGCCGATTTCAGCGAAAGGGCCGGCGACATCAATATCTTTGACCTGGAAGAGATATCAAAAGTGAGCTTCTCGACGCATAATCCTTCTCCCCGTCTCCTGACGGATCTCCTGAGGACTGGAAGGGACAATCTTGACATATTTGTCATCTCCGTACAGCCTAAGACGACAACTCTCGGGGAGGGTATAAGCCGGGAGGTCAATGACGGCCTGGATCTCCTGGCAGACATATTCCAGGAGATACTCAAATAGCTGTCAGCTTTCAGCTTTTTAAATAATAAGACCATCGAAATGAATAAGAGACGCTTCCAGCCGATCATAGAAGATATAAAAGATCCTGCCCCGCCGGAAACTCTCTTTGCCGGAATAAAAAATAATCCGTACAGCTTCTTTCTCGACAGCTCATCCGACAGCGGGAAACTGGGGCGCTTCTCATTTTTCGGGTGTGACCCGTTCCTCATCTTCAGCAGTAAAGGCACTGCCATAACTTTGGAACGGACAGGGATAGGCCGGGAACATTTCAGCGCCGACCCGTTCATGGCGTTAAGAGATATCCTGAAAAGGTACGAAACGGCCGGGGCGGACGGCCTCCCGTTCACGTCCGGCGGCGTCGGATATTTTGCGTATGATATGAAGGAATTTGTCGAGCGCTTACCGGCGAGCTCAGTCGACGACCTCGGCATACCCGACTGCATGATCGGTTTTTATGACAGGGTGGTGATATACGATAACCTTGAGGGCAGATGCCGCATAGCGTCTTCCGGGCTGCCGGAGACGGACCAGTCCAGGCGTAACAGGCGTGCCGTAGGCCGGATAAAAGAATTTAAAGACATTATTGACACGGATGAACACGGATCAAAAACGGATATGCGCGGATCAAGTTACGGGCGCGGCCATCATTCTCCTTTACTGAAGTCGAACTTCTCTTTCGGATCTT
Organism: Candidatus Omnitrophota bacterium; assembly: GCA_041650805.1. Classification (NCBI taxonomy): domain Bacteria; kingdom Pseudomonadati; phylum Candidatus Omnitrophota; species Candidatus Omnitrophota bacterium. The sequence goes on from JBAZKM010000006.1 coordinate 24,746, forward strand.
ATATCGAGGCGATAAGGAGGGCGAAGGAGTATATAAAGAAGGGCGATATCTACCAGGTGAACCTGTCGCAAAGGTTCGAGGCGGGGCTTGATCACGATCCGTTCGAGCTTTATTCGCGGCTCAGGAGAGTAAGCCCGGCCCCCTTTTCCGCATACCTCGGCTTCGGCGGGGTCACTGTGGCGAGCTCATCGCCGGAGAGGTTCCTGATGAAACGGGGCGGCTATATAGAGACGAGGCCGATAAAGGGGACCCGCCCGCGCGGTGATGACACCGCGGAAGACGCGCGGCTGGAAGGCGAACTGCTTGCGAGCGCCAAGGACCGCGCAGAGCATGTTATGATCGTGGACCTGGAGCGGAATGACCTGGGTAGGATATGCGAATACGGCTCGATAAGGCCGACCGAGTTCGTTATCCTGGAGAAGTACGCCACGGTATCCCATCTTGTATCGACGGTCAGCGGAAGACTGAGGGACGGTATCGACCCGATCGATTGCCTCCTGGCAACGTTCCCCGGCGGTTCCATAACCGGCGCGCCCAAGATACGGTCCATGGAGATAATAGATGAGCTCGAACCGGTGAGGCGTTCGGTCTATACCGGCTCGATAGGTTACATATCATTCGACGGGAATATGGATACATCGATAGCCATACGGACCTTTCTCATCAAGGGCGATAAGGCCTACTTCCAGGTAGGCGGCGGGATAGTCGCCGATTCCGACCCGGAGAGCGAATACCTCGAGACGCTCGACAAGGCGAAGGGGATGTTCCGGGCCCTCGGGGTCGCCATGCCTAAACGGGAGCATCTATGCGTATGAAGAACGGGATGGTCTGGATGAACGGCCGGTTCGTCGATATCGATAAGGCAAAGGTCCCGATATCCGACAGGGGTTTCTTATACGGCGACGGGGTCTTCGAGACGATGCGCTCATACGCGGGCGTCATATTCCGGCTCGACCGGCATCTGGACAGGTTATTCGGGGCATTCCGCGTCATGAAGATGGACCCGCCGTACGCCAAAAAATATCTCCGCGGCATAGCTTACAGGGTGCTGAAGGCGAACAACCTGAAGAGCGCATATATACGCATGGCGGTGACCAGGGGGGAAGGCCGGTTCGGCATAGGATACAGGGACATCTTCACGCCCAACACGGTCGTCGTAGCAAAAGAGTTCGAAGAGTACCCGCGCTGGATGCACAAAAGAGGCATAAGCGCGAAGGTGGTCGATCTCAGGCAGAACGAGCTCTCCCCGCTATCCGGCATAAAGTCGCTCAACTTCATGCCCTACATACTCGCGCGCCTACACGCAAAGGAAGAGGGTTTCGACGAAGCTATCCTGGCAAATACAAAAGGGCATATCGCCGAGGCGGCGACGAGCAATATCTTCATTGTCAGAGGATACTGCCTCATAACGCCTTCCCTCGAAAGCGGGATACTCCCGGGCATAACCCGCGGCGCAGTGATCGAGATAGCGAAACGGCTTAAGATGCGCGTCATAGAGAAGCCCGTGACGAGGGGCGAGCTCCTTGGCGCCGACGAGGTCTTTCTCACAAATTCGCTCGCCGAGGTCCTGCCCGTCCGTGCCGTCGATTCGAAGCGGATAGGGAAGGGCGCCCCCGGCGACGTCACCCGCCTCCTCCGCATCGCTTACCAGAAGCAGGTCATCGCAGAGACGGTGCTGTAGAATTACGCCGGTCCTCCACGTCAATGTCAAATTTCCGATTCCAGATTTGATATTTCAAAACTCGAAACGGGCGCCGGAGCGAAACTCGCGGCCTGGCATGGGGATGTCGGACTGCTCGGAGTAAGTGACATCGAAGAGGTTTGCTACGCTCAGGAATGCTTTCAGGGAGAGACCCTTCTTACGGAATATCTCCCTCTCGAACTTGGTATCGACGACTATATAGCCGGAATCGCCGGTACGCTTCTTGTAATTGAGCGTCCAATAGTTTTTAAAATCCAAGAGTGTATACTCAAGGCCGCAGGTGATATGCTGTTTCAGGTAATCGAGGGCATATTTTGAAAGATAGTCATGTTTCCTGCAGGAATCGACCGTTGTGTAGTCAAAGTATATCCTGTCGACCGGGATCGATCTGATGATCGCTTTGGGCATTATCTCGAGAGAGAACTCAACCCCGTTCGTTTCTATAGAACCGATATTGGAGACACGCCACGGCTCTTTCGATGAAGCGCGGGTCCAATCGATAGTATCTTGTGAGTCACGGTGGAAGAACGTGGCCGAACATTTTATTGCACCGTTTACATAGTCAGCACCGGCTTCGTATGACCATGCGTGTTCCGGGGTCAGGTCGGCACTGCCGATATTCGCCGCATCGCTGTAATAGAGGTCCGTGAATGTAGGGACCCTGTATGCCTTTCCGACGGAAGACCTCACGCTGAGATCTTCGAAAAAACGGTAGATCACGCTCATGTACGGAGAGCACTCCCAGCCAAAATCAGAAAACCGGTCCTCCCTCATCCCTGCGATAAATGATAGGTCGTCGGCGAGATGCGGCGAGGCCTCTATGTATATACCGTCTTTGGTCCGCCTGTGCCGCTGGATATTGGTAGAATCTATCGTGTCCCGCGAAAGCTCGAATCCGTAGGAGACGTCGCAGAAATCGTTTTCAAGGACGAACCCGAGCTCTCCGCCGTAATTATATGTGGTATGGTAATTCGTCTGCCATCCGGGCCTGTTCCTGTCGAGCGCAAATTTATCCTTGTGCCTTCTTAAGAAGAGTTTAGGCGCTATCTTTAAACTGCCGGTTTCGATAGAATAATCTGCCTTAAAGAACCTCGTGTCGGTATCTTCCTCCTCGTTAGGATATAAGTTCGAATAGAAGCTGTCGGCGCCGAAGTCCTTTTTGGTATACCCGAAGAAGAAGCCGGCCGTCCCCTCGCCTATTTTCATGACGGCGCTGTCCGACAATGACAGTATATTATATTCTGTCTCCGGCATATACCCCGTCGAACGGCTCTCCTCGAACGAAAAACGGTTGGCGATGGTCCCGAGATCCTGAGAGACGGAGACCACTCCGGAAAAATAGTCGAAGGACCCGCCTTGTGCCTCAGCCATGATCTTTCTTCCCCGGGGCTTTTTGGTTATTATATTTATGACGCCGCCGAAGGCGTTCGGGCCGTATAGACCCGACGCAGGGCCTTTCAGTATCTCTATCCTCTCTATATCTGCCCCGGTCACGGGGAGGTCCATATTGTAGTGGCCGGTCTGCGGGTCGTTAACCTTTATGCCGTCTATCATGACCGTATTCTGCTCAAACGTCGTGCCGCGTATATTGACATCTGACTGGACACCGCCGACACCGCGCCTGCGCAGATCGATCCCGCCCAGGTCGCCTAACATATCCGGGATCGAGCTGTAGACGCAGCTGCCCATAGCATCTTCATCCAGGATAGTGACGGAGCGGCCTGAACCGGTCGGCGAATATTCGAGACGGGAGGGGGTGACGACGATCTTTTCGAGAGTGCGCGCTTCTTCGGCACGCGCGGCAACTCCGGAGCATAACGAAACCAGTAATATAAGTGCGCCAATACGCCGCATCTCCGCATTTTAGCTCAAGAGCTGTCAATTGTCAACCTATAATATACATATAAGTTTACAATGACAATAAAAGTGGTCAGGCACCTTTTTAGTTAGGGAGGAAAAAGGTAGCCGAGTTTCTGTTGACTTAACACCATTATATGATATCATAATTGCTACTTTGCTAAAATTATGAACTACATAATGACCAGCAGGATATATTTCCGGGCAATTGCTATCCTTATAGCATCATCGATGCTCTTACAGGACGCTGCCTTTGCGCTCTCTCCCGCGTCCAGGTTTAAACCGATAGCGTCTGCCGGAGAAGAGGCGGCCCTTCGAGGATCATTCAGGGAAGGCGCCTCAACCGCGATAATTTTGACTACGATCGCCCACCACCTAAAACTCGGCGTATCCCAGCACACCCTTATCCCCGAACTGAAGAAGATCATATCCGCATCGGACCTTGCGGCGATAAAGGCGAAAGACCCTGTCCTTGCAGGCTGCGAGATCGATGAGCTTTCTTACGATGGCCCAAATAAGATCTACTCTCTTCCGATATACCGTGACGGAATAAAGTCCTTGCAATATAGATTCTACCTTGCCGAGAAGCCGCTGGAGAAGCGCGACAGCCGTATCCTCGCCGCGAGCGGCGAAGGGGAGCTTAGCGTTTATATGACGATCGAGCCGGCCGGAGCTGCGAGCCCCGGGCCACAAGCTGCTACGGAAGAAGACGACCTGGCAGATCTCAAAACATGGCTTAAGGGAAGATCCGGCTTAGAGCTTGCGGTTGGATTATTGAAGATAGAGTCGGGAGGATTTACGGAAGATGAGCGCGTCCGCGCTATAGTGGACGGTATATACGAAGCCGGCGCGTGGCCGGAAGAGGCATTCCCGGGGCCCGGGAGAGAATTGACGGCGGAATATCTGCCCTTAATGGAAGAGAACGAGTCATTCGCTTCAAATATCCCGGCGATCCTGAATGGCGAAGAGAATTATTCCGTCCCCCTGCATCATTTTATCCCTGAAGGGAAATTGGGAAAGGTCCTGAAGAGGATAACAAATGCCATGCGCATGACACCGCGCCACCTCTTCATCCCGCGCCCTATGCAGTTATTGGCTTATAAAGACAATGCGCAGCCTATAGGATATTCCCAGACGATCTCACAGCCGTCGCTTGTGGCGATGATCCTGGCGTTCCTCGATATAAAAGAAGACGAAAGGGTCCTTGAGGTAGGCGCCGGGAGCGGTTGGCTCTCTGCAGTGATGGCCCGCCTTGCCCGCGATGTGAAAGCGGTCGAGATAATACCTCAGCTTACCGCGCGCGCAAGGAGGACGATAAAAGCACTGGGCTTAAAAAATGTAGAGATCATGCAGGCCGGCGGGACGCTGGGCTATCCTCCCGGGGGCCCGTATGATGTCATAGTCGTTTCGGCCGGCGCGGGAAGCGAAGATGCGCCCGAGGTCCTGGCGGACCAGCTGGCCGTGAACGGCCGTATGATAATCCCCGTTTACAATAAGGAGATGTCGGCTGAACGCAATGAGACGATCTACGACCTGACATTATTCACCAGGAAGAAGGCCCGGCTCTGGGGCGATCCGAGGTTGGTCAAGATCGGAGTTGTGCAGTACAGCTACTTCGTTCCGCTGATAGAGAAGACGCCCGGCGAGCCGAAGCCCCGCTCCCTCGGCGCGGCCGCGGCGGACGGGCCGGAGTTTGGGGATAAGATACCGGTCGTAGAGTCCCCGGTCGACGGTCCAAGGTCCACAAAATCGTCAGGTCCCGAGGGTGAGTTGCCCAAGCCCCCGCCCTTTATGGAAGAGACGATCTCCGCGCTGGAGAGGGCAGGCGGTAAATGGACGAAGGCGGCCGATGATCTTGGCATAAGCAGACAGGACTTTTCTAAAAGGATAAAGGCGATAGGAAGGGCCGCTTACGAATTGGGCGACGAGGCCACATTTGCCCGGCTCGATAGGGCGCACATATCATTGCCGTCCTTTACGGAAGAGACGATCTCCGCGCTGGAGAGGACGGGCGGTAACATGACCAGGGCCGCCGGGATCCTTAGCGTATCCGAGTCAGACGTCTCATACAGGGTAAAGACGATAAGAAATACCGCTTCCAGATCGGGCGACAAAGCCACGCTTGCCCGCCTCAATAGGGCGCTCGTATCATTACCGTCCTATACGGAAGATACGATAGCCGCACTGGATAGGGCAGACGGTAACCAGACGAAGGCGGCCGGTTACCTTGGTATAAGAAGAGAGGCCTTTTTTAAAAGGATGGTAACGATCAGAAAGGCCGCTTCCAAATTGGGCGACGAGGCCACACTTGCCCGCCTCAATAAGGCGCGCATATCATTACCGCCCTTTACGGAAGAGACGATCTCCGCGCTGGAGACGGCAGGCGGTAGTCAGGCAAAGGCCGTCGGCACCCTTGGCGTATCCGATTCAGACGTATCCTACAGGACAAAGGTTATAAGAAAGGCCGCTTCCGAGAAAGGCGATGAGGCCACGCTTGCCCGCCTCAATAGGGCGCTCGTATCATTACCGTCCTATACGGAAGATACGATAGCTGCGCTGGAAAAGACAGACGGTAACATGACCAGGGCCGCCGCCGTTCTCGACATATCCAAGGTGGCCCTCACATACAGGGTCGGAAAGATAATAAAGGCCGCTTCCGGGAAAGGCGATGAGGCCACGCTTGCGCGGCTTAATGGGGTGCTCAAAAAGCGTAAAGGACCCGGGCGGCGTCCCCGCTCCCTCGGCGCGGCCGCGGCGGACGGACCGGAGTCCGGAGGCACGGCCATGGGCCGGATGCTTGCGCCGACAACATTCAGCTATCCCGGCGAGGCCGCCGGAGTTTATATTGTGGTGACAGAGGAAGCCGATAAGGCGGCCAACGAAGGGCTTCACTACATGAAAGTCGAAATTGACTATAACGATTATGCGAGGCCTGTCATTCTTAAGATGGAAGAACCGGCAGGGGTGAGCGGTAAGAATGTCCGTGATCTGATAGTTCAATTCATCGAACAAAAAGGCACCGAGTTTGAGGATGGGCAGTTGAGCCACGATTATTTTAAGTCAGGGCTTCGGGAAGATATCGCGAATATTCTAAAGAGAAATTCCGCCGCAACAGGCATACAACGCATTATCGTGAGCGGCAACTACGAGGTGTATGAAGAGATCGTGCTGGAGGATGACCGGTCGAGCGAGGAAGAGAGGAAGGCCATTGCCGGGAGGATGGAGAGAGAGATGCTTGGCACCTATTTCCTAATCTTCCACAAACACCTTAAGGATGAGGCGGGGTCGGATATCGTAAAACATGAGGTCTATGAGTTCAGGCATAGGGACCGCCAGATCGTGGAGAGGGCTATCGTATGGCGGGACAGGTCGGTTCCCGCGGAAGAAGATCTGGCCGCGATGATAAAAGATGACAGGACGAATTTCCTGGATAATCTGGCGGCCCTTAAAAATGCTCCCATTACTACGCCGGAGAAGCTGCGCGAGAGGCCAGGCAGGATTCCGCCCGAAGCGTCCGGCCAGATAGGAATACCGGGGCTATTGGACAGGATACGGAATTCGGTCTCTGCGGAAGATATCGAGATGCGGATACTGGAGGCAAGGTCGGAGATAGAGCTCGGGAAGATGACCGTAGAGGAATTTGCGGAAGCGCTCCTGGAGTTTGCAAATAGCGATGGCAGAGTTACGGAAAAGGCATATAGAGTTCTCGGCTCATTGCCATTACCGGATGAAATGAAGACAAGATTTTTCTTCGTGAATTCGCTTTTGGAATGGGCGAGACAGACCGAAGAGGGCAAGGAGGCATTCCCGGTCCAACCGGTATGGAATGCGGATGACACTATGCTCGGCAAACCCGATGAAAGAGGTGAGGTCGTTTCTCTGACCCCGGAAGTGGCGGTACTGCTTGACAGGGCGATGCATTATCCGGTCGACATCTTTATGGAGGCGGTCCGAAGGCGTACAAATATCAGGCGGATGTCATCAGAATGGCAGTTTATCCGGAAGCTGCGGTGCGTAAGCGGATTTATCGTGTCGGAAGAGGCCGCCCAGGAATTCACTGCGCTGACAGATGACGGCAGGAGAAAGATCATGGGCGTATATGAGGAATATTCGAAAGCGGCGCTGCCGTTACAATACGAGGCAGACCTTATCTCATATGATAACCTAACGCCGGCAGGTCATGACAGGTATGGTGATCTATTTGACCAATCTTTCTTCGGAAAGGCATCGGGTTCTCTGTTCTATTTTGCTGCCCGGGATTGTGCTGCTATGCGGGACGAGATCAAGGCGATCGATATGAGAATAGGCTATGAATCTTTCAATGCATCACGCATGGCCGCCGCTATGGCCAATATAAAAAAGGGTCGTGCCGATATCGCGATAGGGCAATACAGGGCGGTTCTTGAGAAAGTGCCGTATTTTGCGGCAAAAGTGGCCAGGGATCTCGCGGATCTTATCATCGCGGAGGGAGAACGGCAGCTCGGGCCGGATGTGACCGTAGCCGGTGTGGTACGTCTGGTTGCGCTTGCCCTGCAGAAAGAAGGCGTCACCGATGAGTTCGACAGGTTACGGGCTCAGAGCCCTCAGGAGAAATGGCTCGCCGGCCTCGAAGACGAAGTCAGGAGGACGGGAGGACGCGTTAAGCTTACGATACCCCTGCGCACGCCAAAAGGGACGATAGATTCGCTGCTGGTGCATGACAGAGTATTCGCCCCGGACCATACGAGCGAATATCTGATAGCTGCTCTCGATGAGAATAACTTTATCAGAGAGGGGATGGAGGTCGGCGTGATCGGCGCCGGTTCCGGATATGATACGATCTTTGCGGCGAACGACGTCGGTCCTAACGGGCACGTCGAGGCGACAGACAGAGGTGAGGGTTGGGCGGTCGCAAATGCCAGGGCCAATGTGAAGGATAGCGGTTTAAGTGAACGGGCCAATATCTCCGTAAGAGACGGGTTGAATGGCCTGGGCAGATTTGACGTCATCATATCCAATTGTCCCGAAGTGTTGGAAGACGAAGTACCGATAGATTCCATTATGAGCGCCGGTTTCATCTACCGCGCCGGTTTTGAAAGGATAATGAGATCTATGCGAGAGCACCTGAAGCCGGGCGGATTCGCCCTGGTCAGGCTCTTCAAGTCCGGTTATTATGACGAATTCTTTGATGAGGCAGGGTTTGATATAGAAGAGATAACGGTCCCGCGGCTCGATGAAAAGGCGGAAGAGGAGTATAGAGGGCAGGTCGTCTATAAACTTACGCCGAGGCCCACGGAGAGTGATGCGATAGCCGCATTCAATGCCTTCGATTCAGGCTTGGCGGCCACGGCGGACAATTGCGAGATAGAGCGCGACTATACAGGCCATATCAATGTGACGTGGCGCCTCACGGATAAGGCGGCCGGCAGGAGATTCATCGTACAGAAACTGAATACCATATTCGATATAGACGCCATAGGCCACAACCTGACGGTCCTGGAAGATACCCAGGCCAGGGCCGGCGAATTCCTGCCGGATCACTGGCAAAAGGTGAGTTACCTTGACAGAAAAGACGGAGGAGGCAAGATCTATTACGACGGGGCTGGCATGGCATGGCGCGTCATGGACTTCATACCGGGTGATATACTTATATATAGCTCATTCAGCGAGGTGCCCGAAGCAGACAGACAGTACGCAGCCCGTTCCCTGGGCGAGGCGATAGCCATATTCGGCAGGATGGTCGCGGACGTCCCGCAGGATTCGTGGCGAAACCCGCTTCCCAACTTTCACAATGCCGGATATCACCGCGGTTATCTTGACGCCATTCTGCGGGGAGAGGAGACGGTATTAAGTTTAAGCCACGATACCTCCAGAAAAGTAAGATTACAGGGCGCCTTCATGGCGAGATATAAAGACCGTGTAGACGCGCTCATGGCCAAGGTGCGGGAGAGAGACGGACTTGCGGCATCCCTGAACGACCTCGGTAAGGCGCTGACCCATGGCGACACCAAGATAAATAATGCCGTCTTCGCCCGTGACGCGCAGGGCCGGATACGCTGTATATCACTGATAGACCTCGATACCATACAGGTGGGCGGCCTCCTGGACGATCTCGGTGACGCCTTACGTTCGGCCGGCAACCCGGCCGGCGAAGCGCCCGAGGATATAAATAGCGTGACCATAGATATGGAGGTAGTGAATGACATAATAGACGGATATCTGGATAAGACAGGAGAATTTTACGGCGCGGATAGGGCCGCAGAATTGCGGGGAGAGGCCGTAACGGCGTTCAAACAATTCCTCTATGTCCAATGTATCAGGTTCTTCGCGGATTCTCTCGTTGGTAACAGATACTTTAAACCGGGGCCCGGCCAATCGGAAGATATTAACCTCTACAGGGCGGAGGTGCAGATGCGCGCCCTCGAGGAACTCGAGAAGATAGAGGGACGAAGGATGAGGGATGAAAAACGACCGGAGGAAGCCCGGGAAGCGACGATGCTGACCGATAGGATACGGCTAATGGCGCATGCGGCGGAGGAGAAGAACGAGACTATAGTGATAGGCCTTGAATCGAATGAGTGGATCCCTCCGCTCCAGCGGAAGCAAAACCTCATCCAGCCGCTCGTGAACGAGTTCACCAACCGCCTGGAGGCGGAATTGAAGAAGGCCGGTCATGATAACGTCAAGATAGTCGGCGGCGCAGGAGATGACCTGGCCCAGAACGTCCTGGCCAAGATCGCAGAATATAATGTGAAACCGCATAACGCTTTTGTAATAGCAAGCGAGGTGACCGTAAACAATAAAGATCTTGAGAAATTTAAAGAATTGATCGGCAGGGCGTTCATCGCAGGCATGGATACTTCAAAACTGCAGGCGGAGTCGGGGGAGGAGCTTAATTACATACGGCTCTGTGAGATGGTCCGCATGGCGATGGAGCTTGCCGAATTCGTATCTAAGGCAAAAGAGAGAAGAGAGAGAGGTGAGCTGGCCCAGGAAGAGCTTGCCGGGGTAGTCAGCGAAATGCTCCGGGCGTTCAGAAAGAACCATCCCCATATAGGTATCGACGATAAAGAGATGCTCGAAAATGGCATGGTACTCTTCATGCCGGATATAGAGCCCAAAGATCCCGGTGAACTGAAAATTATCTACGACTCGCAGCAGACGGCGCTCATCGCCGCGTAAGATCTCAAACCAGAAATGGTTGACACTGCCCGCCATTTATAGTAATCTTATAACAATATCAGGGTATATAAACATATATAGTATATATAGGAGGCATTACAGATGGGACATTCGCACACATTGGCTCTGGGCAGGGAAGTGATCTATAGTCGTCCAGCGAGCGCAGCGTTGGGGGTCGCATTCTTCATACTTGCCATGGTGCTTGGGGCTTATGTTCGGATACCGTTACCCGGGACGCCTGTCCCGATAACCCTGCAGACATTCTTTGTCGTCCTTTCAGGCGCCGTGCTCGGAAAGCGGCTGGGCCTCTACAGTCAGGCCGGATACCTCTTGCTCGGGGTTGTCGGCCTCCCGGTCTTCCAGGGGTACTCTTCCGGCATAAGCCATTTTATGGGTTCCACTGGCGGATATCTCATAGGGTTCGTCTTCGCGTCGTATATCGCCGGCCGTCTGACAGAGACAGCAGGACGACCCGCGATATGGCGGATCATACTCGGATTCATTCTGGGAAATGCGGTTATCTATACATGCGGCATCGCATGGCTCATCTATCTATATCGCATACCATTAGAAAGCGCTTTCCTTATCGGTCTCCTGCCTTTCATCCCGGGCGAAGCGTTGAAGATATTGTGCGCGGCTTCCGTGTTTTCCGGGATATCATCCCGCACAAGCCGCATCTTCTCTGTAAAATAAAAGTCACTGTTATGAAACGACTATTAGAGCATCCGGCTACGTCCATATTCCTTCTTCTCATACTCTCAGGGTATCTCTTCTTCTTCCACCTGGGCGGCATGGCCCTATCCGACCCGGACGAGACGTTCTATGCACAGACCGCGAAGGAGATGCTGGAGAGGGGCGAATGGCTCACCCCGTATCTCTTCGGCAAACCGCAATTCGAAAAACCTATCCTCTTATACTGGTTCGTCGAGTCCTCTTATAAGCTATTCGGCGTGAACGAATTTGCCGCGCGCTTCCCTTCGGCCGTCTTCGGTTTTTTGGGCCTCGTTGCTGTATATCTCCTCGGCATGCTCTTATTCAATAAACGCGTCGGTATCCTCTCGGCCCTCATACTTGCGACGAATGTCGAATATGTGATGCTCTCCCGGGCCTGTGTGACGGACATGATCCTGGCTACACTGATAGCGTACGGATTTCTCTTCTTCCTATACGGCCGCATGCGGGGGAAAGGCTATTTTTATATCTTATCGGCATCCTTCTTCGCCCTTGCAACGCTTACGAAAGGGCCTATAGGTGTCCTGTTGCCGGGCGTTGTCCTTCTGGTCTACCTGATACTCTTCAGGGACCTGAAGTCGGTCCTTAGGATACCCGTCATACCATGCCTTGCGGTATTCTTCGCGATAGCCCTCCCGTGGTATCTTGTCGAATACCGGCTCCACGGCATGAAGTTCGTAGACGCCTTCTTCGGGTTCCATAACGTGACGAGGTTCCTCGAATCCGAGCACGCGATAGGGTCCCAGTTCTACTATAACATCCCCATAATACTGGGCGGATTCTTCCCGTGGAGCGTCTTTCTGCCTTTCGGCTTCTGGTATATATTCACGAAGGCCTTTACGAGATCCTCGGAATACAGGGGTCCCATCCTCTTCGTTCTTTCATGGTTTTTCGTGATATTCATCTTCTTCTCCATATCGAGCACTAAGCTGCCCACTTACGTATTCCCGTTATTCCCGGCGCTTGCCCTGATAGTAGCCGTCGTCTGGGATAAATTCCTGAAGGACGGAGATCCGGGAGGTATATGGAAGGGCATGAGGATATCGTACTATATCCTCGATATCGCGGTGCTGGCGGGCGTGATAACTCTCTACATCCTCATCAAGATGAAGTTCCCCATGGTCCTGGGCGGGGCGGTCGTGTCGGCATCCTTCCTTGTCCTCGGGTTCGGCATGTCGCTCATCGCATTCAAGGCCAGGAATTTTATATTCGCTTTCTTCTTTATCGTGTTTTCGGTCGTGCTCTTCATATACCCCCTGAATAAGCTCGTTCTCGACGATATCGAGCGATATGAGACGAGCAAAGAGGTCGCGTTGAAACTCGCCTCGCTTATGAAGCCCCTGGAGAAGGTCGCCTGCGAGAGCAACTACCTTTCGGGGGTAGCCTTCTATACCGGCAAATTTCCCGACGATATAGACAAGCATGACAGGTTCGTAAAGTTCCTGGATGTCGAGGAAAGGGTATGGTGTGTGCTGAAAGAGAAGAACCATATACAGCTATATACGCTCGATACCAAGCCCTATTGCATGAGGCCTACATACATGGTCTACAAGATCGGCAAGCGGTGTATCATAACTAACAAGGTACCGGACGACGGCGTCTACCTGGTGAAGAGGGAGAGGAAGGAATGAGGAGCGTATCGTTCGTCTTTCCCATGTTCAACGAGGCCGACAATATCAGGACGACGATAAAGCGGGCGTCGGACCTTGCCGGCAAGATGCGCGTCGATTACGAGATCATAGTCGTCGATGATGCCTCCACCGATGGAAGCGCCGATATGGTGAGCGCCATTGCCGGGGCCGACCGGCACATAAGATTGATACGGCTTAAAAAGAATACGAAGTTCGGCGGGGCTCTCAGGGAGGGGCTGAAGAACGCCTCGAAGGATGCCGTCCTGTACACGGATTCCGATCTCCCGGCGCGGGAAGAGGATATGAAGAAGGCCGTGGAGCTCCTGGATGAAGCGGATATAGTAACGGCGTATAGCCTGGTACTCAAGGACGCAAGCTTGAAACGCATCATCATGTCCAAGGTATACAACTTCCTCGTCCGCGTTCTGTTCCATCTCGATATACGGGATATCAATTCAGGCCTCAAGGTATATAAGAGAGAGGCGATCTCGGGCCTCGACCTCAGGTCCAAGAGCCCGTTCATAGACGTTGAGATATTCGCCGAAGCGATCAAGAAAAATTACAGGATAAGGCAATTCGGCCTCATCTTCGAACTCCGTACCGGCGGCAGGTCCACCATATCGCGTCCCGCCATCGTGGCGCGCACGTTCTGGGATATGCTGGCATATAAATTCTCCTCCAAAAGGTCATGAAACGACTTATAGTCACAGCCGACGATTTCGGGCTCACCAGGAGCATAAACGAAGGTATCGTAAAGGCCTGCCGGGAGGGCATAGTCACCAATATAAACGTCCTACCCTCGGGCGGCGCTTTCGGCGATGCCGTGCGGTTGTTGCAGGAGCTGAAGCCGAAGGATATAGGGGCCCATCTCTCTTTGACCGAGACGGATGCCGTCTCCGACCCCGGCAAGATACCCGCCCTTGTCACAAGGGGCAGCAGGTTCCATAAAGACCACAACCTATTTTTTATGAAGTTCAAGCTGGGGATGATACACCGCCACGATATATGCACCGAGCTTGAGCGGCAGCTCCGTATGGCTGAGAGCATAGGCATACCGATCTCGAACCTCAGCAGTCACGAGCATATCCACATGATGCCGAAACTTTTCGATATCTTTGTCGCCCTGGCGAAGGAGCACGGCATACCGGCGCTGAGGATGCCCGCCGACGATACATATGCGGCCGGGTTATCACCCGCGAAGATAGCCAAACGTATGATCGTCGCCTGTTTCGCCCCGGGCATGGAGAGACGGCTCAGGGCCGGAGGCATCCGTTACGCGGAGCACTTTGCAGGATTTCTCGATTCGGGCCGTCTGCGCGAAGAGGCGCTCCTCGGCATCCTGGCGTCCCTTAAAGACGGGACGACCGAGCTTGTTACGCATCCCGGTTTCATAGGCCCGGAAGTCATATCTCGGTATAGGTTCCATCTCAACAGCGAATATGAACTTTATGCGCTCACCGGTAAACGCGCAAAGGATGCCTTAAAGACGGAAGGGATAAAGCTGAGCACGTATGGCGAATTCGTTTCAGGGACCGGCGCCTAAATTCCTGAAGGCGTTGATACTGCTTGCCTTCATATCCATCATCATCTATTCCAACTCTCTCGGCGGCGAGTTCATATGGGATGATGAGCTCTTCGTTGTGCGGAATATCTCCATAAGGAAGCTCGAAAATATCCCGTCCTTCTTCACCGACCCGTCTACCGTTGCCCTGGGCGCCCTGGCGAAAGACGTCTACAGGCCGTTCACCACCGTATCTTACTCGCTGGACTATTTCTTATGGAGGTTGAACGCGTTCGGTTATCACCTCTCCAATGTGCTCTTGCATTCGTGTAACGGCATACTCGTATGTGTCCTCCTCTGGCTCATATCCGGCAATTTTCTGGTCGCCTTCTTCAGCGCGCTCCTGTTCCTGGCGCATCCCGTTCAGACGGAGGTCGTTTCGTGGGTATCGGGCCGCTCGAGCGTCCTCTTCACCTTCTTTTATCTGGCCTCGCTCATCTCTTATGTCAGGTATTCGGCTTCTTCGAAGAAGAGGTTCCTGGCCCTGTCGATCGCATCCTGCGCAATAGCCCTCTTCTCGAAAGAGATGGCCGTTACGCTGCCCCTTGCCATCATCCTGTACGACGTCCATTTTGCCGGGAAGAAGGGATGGAAGCCGAGGGCCCTCGTATATGCGCCTTACTTTGCCCTGGCCGCTTTCTACGTCATAACGAGGTCCGCCATGCTCGGACGGGTGAGCCAGATGGGGTGGTGGGGAGAGAGCCCGTACTACACATTCCTTACGATGCTCAAGGTCGTCGTCGATTATGTGAGGGTGCTCTTCCTCCCGACGAAGTTGTATGCCGTATTCTACCTGATGCCGCTCTCCACATCCGTCGTGGAGAAGGACGTCCTGGTCGCCATAGCCCTCCTAGTCCTCGCCTGCGCGGCGCTCCTGGCGGCATACAGGCGCGAGCGGCTGATATCGTTTGCAATGGGATGGTTCTTCATATCGCTCCTGCCGGTGCTTAACATAGTCCCTCTCAAGGCGCTCGAGGCGGAGCGTTTCCTGTATCTGCCGTCGATAGGGTTCTGTATATTCCTTGCGGCCATGATGGAAAAGTTCACCCGCGGCAGTGACGGCCGGGCCGGCCGGAGACGGCTTATCGCTATCGTCGCGGCAGTGCTCATAGCGTCGGCGTACTCCGTCAGGACGATGGAGAGGAACGAGGACTGGAAGAATGCCGTTGCGATATGCGAGAAGAATATAGAGGTGACACCGCTCAACTCCTGGGTCTTCAATTCGCTGGGCACATATCTGACCGAAAAGGGCGATTACGAAAAGGCGCTCAGGTACCTGAAGAAGGCGGAGGTCATATCGGGCGGTTTCTATATAACGTACAATAACCTGGGCCACTGCTATCTGAAGATGGGAAAGGTCGACCGGGCGATAGAAGAGTTCAGGGTATCGATATCGTTAAAGCCGGATTTCGTGGAGTCGAGGAACGCCCTCGGCGTCGCCTACGCGAGCGCCGGAAGGTACGATGAGGCGGCCGCGGAATTCGAGGAAGCCCGTAAGATAAACCCGGAATTCCTGAATACCTACCTCAACATAGGGCGCATCTGGGAGAAGAGGGGCGAATACGATAAGGCGCGCGCCCAGTATTACCGGATCATAGCAAAGGCAAAGGAGAAGAGGGAGGCCGCGGTGGCGTACATGCGTATCGGCGATACCTACGCCGAGACAAAAGACGCCATAAGTGCTCTCGATCACTATAAGAGATCGCTTGCGGTATGCGACCGTTCCTCCGAAGACATACGGCAGGTGGTGGAGGGGAAGATGAGAGAACTGAAGTAGGGTATGGGGGTTAGGGTATAGGGTATAGAGATTGAAAAACCCGTCTCAAGAAATCGAGACGGGTTTTTTAATTGGTGCGGACGGAGAGAGTTGAACTCTCAAGGGTTGCCCCATACGGTCCTGAGCCGTACGCGTATGCCAGTTCCGCCACGTCCGCCTGTGGAAAAGCGTATTTTTAAGAAATAAAAACGCTTATATATCCAAATAAGTTTATTTAGTATACAATAAAACGTTATAGGTGTCAATCTATGTTGATTTTATAACAAAATTATGATATATATGACTTACAATGGCGGATAAGGTCGTCGCAACAAACAGACAGGCGCGGTATAATTATACCATCCTGGAGAGCTTTGAGGCGGGGCTTGAACTTAAGGGTACCGAGGTAAAGTCCCTAAGGTCGGGCCAGGCGGCCCTGAAGGACAGTTTCGCCAGGGTTGAAGGTAATGAACTTTTCCTGTATAATATGCATATACCGCCTTACGAATTCGGCAACAGGGCCAACGTCGATCCGGTAAGGCCCAGGAAACTCCTTCTGCATAAAAGCCAAATAAGGCGGCTCATCGGGGATATTGCCTCTAAACGCGTTGCATTGATACCTCTGAAATTATACTTTACGCGCGGTATCGCCAAGGTGGAGCTTGCCGTCGCAAAAGGGAAGAAAACGTACGATAAACGCGAAACGATACGCCGCCGCGAGACAGAACGCGAGCTGCGGCGGGCTATGCACGATAAGGTCTAACGTGGGGGTGACAGGCATCGACCTAGGTAAATACGGTAAGGGTGGCATGTAGAGGTTGCTAGGAGGCCTCTTTAAACACCTGGCAAAAATCAAATGCTGACAACGTAAAAGTGCCAGCTACGGTAAACGAGCTTCTGGCTACCATGCAAGTGGTACCGGGGCCCGTTCTACCACAAGCGTTACCTTTATAAGGTAACCCGTTAACCGGCCTCTTCCTGCGGGGCCGGATTAGCGTCGCTAGCAGGATGGTCTCTCCGGTTTATCCTTCGGCCGGTGAGATGAGATCGTCAAAGGATACCTTCGCGAAATTCCTCCTATTGAAGTTCGGGAAGGGAACTCAAAGATTAGGATAAACATGTAGATGCCTTTATTGTGGTATCTGGGGACGCGAGTTCGAATCTCGCCACCTCCACCATTATATTACGGGCTATCATAATATTATTTCATGCTAAAGCATTCGAGACATAGCGCAGCGCTCATGATCTGCGGACTTATCGCCCTGGCCGGGTGCGCCGGGCCGTCATCATATATCAGGCTCGACCCATCCCTGTCGAAAGATATACGGACATTCGACAGCATCCAGTATGTCCCGCTAACGCGGCTGTGCGATACCTACGGGCTTAGGTGCGCGTGGGACCAGTTCACCTCTACCGCCGTCATCGAGAGGAACGGCAAACGGGTCGTGGTGCGGGCAGGCAGTAAGGTCGGTCTCGTCAACGGGGAGGAGAGGTCGCTCGAAAAGCCGGTGCTGATCACCGGCGGCACGGCCTTCGTCCCGGTCTCGTTCGTGAAGAGCAGCTTCGGCGAGATAATATCGGTCCAGCCGCCACCGCCTGTCGAGGTCCGAAGAAAATTTTCGATAAGGACTGTAGTGGTGGACGCGGGCCACGGCGGGAAGGACAGGGGGGCGACGGGCCGGAGGTTACGCCTCAAGGAGAAGGACCTTACGCTGGCCATGGCCAAAAAGCTGAGAGACAGGCTGGAGGCGAACGGCATACGGGTGATCATGACAAGGAGCGACGATACATTTATACCGCTCCCGCGCAGGGCCGAGATAGCCAACAGGGCGGGCGCCGACCTCTTCGTCAGCGTCCATGTGAACGCATCGCGCTCGCGCTCGCTCAGGGGGTTCGAATGTTATTATCTGTCGAACGCGACCGACGATAACGCGCGGGCCGTGGCGGCGCTGGAGAACGCGCCTCTCAGCATGGAAGAGGGGACGATGCTGGCCCACTCGAAGGCCCTCGACAAGACGTTGTGGGATATGGCGCTGACCGAGAACAGGCAGGAATCGGCCGAGCTCGCCGGATACATATGCAAAGCCGTCGGTGACAGTCTGGCGATGAAGGACAGGGGGACGAGGTCGGCGAGATTTTATGTGCTGAAGGGTACGCGGATGCCGGCGGTGCTGGTAGAGATGGGATATATCAGCAACAGGTATGAGGAGCTGAAGCTGAAGGACGGGCAGTATGTCGACAAGATGATCGACGCCGTCACGCAGGGTATATTGTCGTACAAGAGAGAGTTCGAACGGACGGAAGGATTTACGGAGATATGAGCGATCCCAGGCCCATAGGCGTCTTTGATTCGGGTGTAGGCGGACTTACGGTCGTGGCTGGGCTCGAGCGGATATTGCCGGGAGAGGATATCATATATTTCGGCGACACGGCACGCGTGCCGTACGGGACCAAATCGAAAGAGACGGTGACGAAGTTCTCGGTCGAGAATGTTGAGTTCCTGATGGAGCATAACGTAAAGCTCGTCGTGGTGGCCTGCAATACGGCTTCGTCGCTCTCGCTCGATTTTCTAAAACGGTGTTTCAAGGTCCCGGTCACAGGCGTGATAGAACCCGGCGCCAGGGGCGCGGCCAGCGTTACCAGGAATAACAGGGTGGGTGTCATAGGGACTAATGCGACGGTATCGTCCGGCTCTTACGAGAAGGCGATACGGCGGATCAACCCGCGAATATCGTTCTACGGCCAGAGCTGCCCTCTCTTCGTCCCCCTGGTAGAAGAGGGATGGACGGGCAAAAAGGTGACCCGGGAGATAGCGGCATTATATCTCAGCGCATTAAGGAAGAAGGGGATAGATACTCTCATACTCGGCTGTACGCATTACCCGCTCCTCAAGGATGTGATAAAGGACGTCATGGGTAAAGGCGTCCTCCTTATCGATTCCGCGAGGGAGGTCGCCATGGAGGCGAAGGATATACTAGACGCGGGCGGGATACTTAACCGGTCCGGGAAGACCGGGCGGTACAAATTCTTTGTCAGCGATGAGCCGGCGCGTTTTGTGAAGATGGGCGAGAGGTTCCTGAGAAAGCGGATCGAGTGCGCGAAGAGGGCGGTTTGAGCCTGGGGCCTGGAGCCGGGAGCTTGGAGGAAAAGAGATGTACGAGATAAAAGTGAAGACGACGTTCAGCGCGGCGCACAACCTCAGGAATTACCGCGGCAAGTGCGAACTGCTCCACGGCCACAACTGGCAGGTGGAGGCGGTCTTCGCGTACGAGACGCTCGGCAAAGACGGACTTGCGGTGGATTTCAGGGAAGCGAAGAAAGTCCTGCGCGGCGTAACGGAGAGACTTGACCACGGATATCTGAACAGGGCGCCGTTCTTCAAGAAGACGAATCCCACGTCGGAAAATATAGCCCGTTTCATATACGGACGCGTGAAGGCCAAAAACGGCAATATCAGATCGGTCTCCGTATGGGAGAACGAGAACTCCTGTGCTACATACAGCGAGACATGAGGGCTATATGAAGCGCAAGGCGGTAGTCCTTTTGTCGGGCGGGCTCGATTCGGCTGTGACGCTCTTTTATGCGGCGAAGAAAGGTTACGGGTGCCGTGCGCTCGCCTTCGATTACGGCCAGCGCCATAATAAGGAGCTGCTATCCGCTAAACGGCTGGCAGGGAGGGCCGGGGCGAAGCTCTTTATCGTGAAACTGGCCCTGCCGTGGAAGGGGTCGAGCCTTGTGGACAGCCGGATCCCCCTCCCGAAAGACAGGAGCTTAACGGAGATCGAAAAGGGGATACCGAGCACTTATGTCCCGGCCAGGAATACGATATTCCTGAGCATAGCCGTCTCTTATGCCGAAGCCATCGGGGCGGAGGCGATATTCATAGGCGCCCATTTTGAGGATTCGAGCGGTTATCCGGATTGCCGGCCGGAGTATCTCAAGGCGTTCGATAATGCGGCGCGGCTTGGTACGAGGGCAGGGCTCGAGGGAAGATTGCGGATAAAGTCTCCGCTTATCCGTAAGACGAAGAGAGAGATCATAAAACTCGGCGCGAGCCTGGGGGTACCGTTCCAGAGCACGTGGTCCTGTTACAGCGGCGGACGCCTGCCGTGCATGCGGTGTGATTCCTGCCTCCTGAGGGCAAAGGGGTTCAGCGCGGCCGGGATGAAGGACCCGCTCATAAACCGGTAGGTCACTATGAGGATACGTACGGCGCATATCAAGGAGGTTTTTTCATCTATACAGGGCGAAGGTATATTCGTCGGCGCCAGGCAGATATTCGTCAGGTTCAGGGACTGCAATTTGCGCTGTATATTCTGCGACGAGCGCGATAATATGGATTCGCGGGACTATTCTCCGCAGGAGCTATTCGCAGAGGTGGGGCGCCTCGAGAGGATGAAGAGGCCGCACCACTCGGTATCCCTTACGGGAGGAGAGCCGCTTCTCTATACGCCGTTCCTTAAAGATTTTTTGGGGTTCCTTAAGAGGGGCGGCATCAAATCATACCTGGAGACGAACGGTACGCTGCCGGATAAGCTTGCCGATATAGTGGACCAGGTCGATATCATAGCGATGGATTTCAAATTGCCTTCGTCAACGGGTGACCGCCCTTACTGGGATGAACACAGGGAGTTCCTGAATATAGCCCTCAAGAGGAAGGTCTTCGTGAAGGCCGTCGTCACTCCCACGACCAGGACGGAGGATATCGAAATGTCGCTCGATATAATAAAGAAGACGGGCGAAAAGATACCTTTCATAATACAGCCGGTGACGCCTCTCAGCAGTTCCGAGAAGAAGGTGGAGAAGACGGAGCTCCTCGGGTTTCTCGAATTTGCGCTGAAGAATAAATTTGAAGACGTTAGGATCGTGCCGCAGATGCATAAGACGTGGGGTATTAAATAAGAAGGGTTTAGGTGTTAGGGTTTAGGGATTAGAAAAAAGAAAAAGAAAAAAATGAAGAGATCGGAATACGAGGGATTGCAGGATAAGATACGGCACTTGAAGACGCCGAAGATAGAGGTCTGGAAGAACAGTTACCCCGACAGGGATTATGTCATAACGATAGACATACCCGAGTTCACATGTATATGCCCTAAGACGGGTCTTCCGGATTTTGCTACCATAGTCATACGTTATATACCGGACAGGTGGTGTCTCGAGTTGAAATCGCTGAAATATTACACCATATTCTACAGGGATATCGGCATATTCAACGAAAATGCGGTCAATAAAATCCTCGATGATATTGTGAAGGCATCAGGACCTAGGTGGATCGAGGTGATCGGAGAATTCAATGCGCGCGGGGGGATAAAGACGACGGTGAAGGCAGAATACGGGAATCCTCCAAGCCCCAGGCCCCGAGCTCCAAGCCTATGAGAGAGATAAACGTTGCAAAAATACGCGACACGGTGCGGGACCTTTGCCTGAAGGCGAATTTCGAGCTGAGGCAGGATATCGTTCGTGCCCTTAAGGCCGCTCTCAAAAAGGAGACGGACGGGCGCGCAAAGGGTATCCTGAAGACGATCATTGAGAACGCAAAGCTGGCCGGGAAGAGACGGATCGCAATATGCCAGGATACGGGCATGGCGGTCGTGTTCGTCGAGGTGGGGCAGGGTGCCGTCATAGCGGGCGGCGACCTTGAGAAGGCGGTCGATGAAGGCGTAGAGGAGGCTTACCGTAAAGGATATCTCAGGAAGTCGGTAGTGGACGACCCCATCCTGAGGAACAATACACGGACCAATGCCCCGGCCGTACTTATCACCGACATAGTGCGCGGAGATAATATAAGGATAACGGTCGCGCCCAAAGGATTCGGCAGCGAGAATAAGAGCGCGATAAAGATGCTCAGGCCCATGGCGTCAACGGCCGATATAAAGGAGTTCGTTAAGGATGTGGTGCGGCAGGCCGGTCCGGATGCGTGTCCGCCGCTCGTCCTGGGCATAGGGATCGGCGGGACGTTCGATGGGGCAGCCCATCTCGCGAAGAAGGCCCTCCTCCGCCCCATAGATGTCAGGAACGGCAAGGGTCACATAGCCAGGCTGGAGAGGGAGCTCCTGAAAGAGATAAACGGTATGGGGATAGGGCCCATGGGCTTAGGAGGCGATGCCACCGTTCTCGGTGTCAATATCATCGAGTCGCCGACCCATATCGCGGGCCTTCCGGTGGCCGTCAACGTCAGCTGTCACGCGACGAGGAGCGCGAGCGCGGTATTATGAAGACGATAAGACTGCAAACCCCTCTGGACGCAAAGACATTGAAAGGGCTGAAGGCCGGAGACGAAGTCCTGCTGAGCGGCACGATATTTACCGCGCGCGACGCGGCGCACAAAAGGATGGCGGATCTTGTAAAAAAAGGGAAGCGCATCCCGCTGAACCTGAAGGATGCCGTAATATATTATGCCGGCCCGACCCCGGCCCGGCCGGGCCGCGCGATCGGCTCATGCGGCCCGACGACGAGCTCGCGGATGGACGCGTTCACGCCTTCTCTCCTTGATCTGGGCGTGAGGGGCATGATAGGAAAGGGCGACAGGTCGGGAGAGGTGAAGAAGGCGATACGGAAGCACGGATGTGTATATTTTCTGGCGACCGGCGGCATAGGCGCGCTCCTCTCCGCGAGAGTCAAGTCCGCGAAGGTCGTATTGTACGGGGATCTCGGTCCCGAGGCTGTCCATAAGCTCGAGGTCAGCGATTTTCCTCTCATAGTGGGGATAGATACGAAAGGTAAAGATGTATATGGCGAGATCAAACGGAAGAAAAAGTAACGAGTTACGTGATGTTAAGATAACCAGGGACTATATAGAATATGCCGAGGGCTCATGCCTCATCGAAGTGGGTTCCACCAGGGTCATATGCACGGCGTCGATCGAGAATACGGTCCCGCCGTTCCTGAAGAATACCGGGACCGGCTGGGTCACGGCCGAATACGGCATGCTGCCGCGTTCGTGCAAGACGCGCGTCCAGAGAGAGGCCGCCAAGGGACGGCTTGGGGGCAGGACCCAGGAGATACAGCGCCTGATAGGCAGGGCCATGAGGGCAGTCGTCGACATGACCAAGCTGGGCGAAAGGACTATCATGCTCGACTGCGATGTAATGCAGGCTGACGGCGGCACGAGGTGCGCGAGCATCACGGGGAGCTTTATATCTCTCGCCCTTGCCCTGGAGAAGATGAAGAAGGACAGGATAGTCGAGAAGGTGCCGATCGCCGATTACGTGGCGGCCATAAGCGTCGGCATGATAAAGGGCGAACCGGTCCTGGACCTCGATTATTCGGAGGATTCGAGGGCGGAAGTGGACATGAACGTAGTGATGACCGGCGCCGGGAAATTCATCGAGGTCCAGGGGACGGCAGAGAGGGAGCCGTTCAGCAAGAGTGAGATGGACCACCTCCTGGGGCTTGCCAAAAAAGGCACGGAGGAACTGATCGCTCACCAGAAGAAGGTCATTAAAGGTATAATGCGGTGAAGCGCGAACTTATCATAGCGACCAGGAATAAGAAGAAACTGGTCGAATTGAAGAAGTACCTGAAGGGTGTTAAGGCGGAGGTCCGTTCGCTCCTCGATCTGAAAGGCGCGCCGCGGATAGTGGAGAACGGCGATACGTTCAGGGAGAATGCCGTCAAGAAGGCGGCGGCCATTTCGAAATTTACAGGCGGCCTTGTCCTGGCGGACGACTCCGGCCTCTGTGTAGATATTCTCGGGGGCAGACCGGGCGTAAGGTCAGCAAGGTTCGCGGGGCCGGGCAAGCGGGACCCGGACAATAATCTTAAGCTCTTGAAACTGCTGGCTAAGACGCCCCTCCGGATGCGTAAAGCGCGTTTCATCTGCGCCATAGCCATAGCGGACAGGGGCAGGCCGGTCAGGGTCATAGAGAAGGATTGCAGGGGCCTCATCGCCTTTTCGACGCGCGGCGCTTACGGGTTCGGATACGATCCGCTCTTCCTCATACCGAAGCACGGTAAGACGTTCGGTGAGCTGGGGCCGAGGGTGAAGGACAGGATGAGCCATCGCTCGAAGGCGCTTAAGGAAGCCCGGAAGTTCCTGAGGCGATATATTTAGTTCTGTGATATAATCGGGGCGTAGCGCAGTTGGCTAGCGCGCTTGGTTTGGGACCAAGAGGTCCTCGGTTCGAATCCGAGCGCCCCGACCATAAGCCTGCCATTTGTTTACGTGTAGGCAGGCTATCCCCGCGAGTATATCGGAAATTTCGGAGAAATTTCCGATATGATTACGAGCGGGGATGATCTCACCGGCTGATGACGGTGATGAAAGTCACCTTCATCTTCTGGTCAGACGGATTTCGAAGAAATCCGGCAGCCGCTTAGAAGATGGGGAAGCAGAGCCGGTAGGAAGTAGTCTTGTTCTTCCGAAAGCACTCTGCGAATTTCGTATATCGCAGGGCGATATCCGAAATTCAATGTTTCGCTTTCGGAAGGAAATTTGCAGAGCAAATTTCACGTCCCTGTAGCTCAGCTGGATAGAGCATCTGCCTTCTAAGCAGAGGGTCGCCTGTTCGAATCAGGCCAGGGACGCCATCCGCCTTCGCAATCAACGCGGAAAGCGGCAAGGTGCTTCGGCGGATTTTATCCGCCATAGCCATCATGCTATAATATGCTGAAGGCGACGGCGGATGTGCCCGCCGAAGCATTCTGTTGCGCTCCGTTGAATGCGAAGGCGGGCCACAAATAGGTGTATGCACTACGTTTACATCCTAAAAAGCCTTAAAGTAAGAGATAAAATATACGTTGGTATGACCAATAACCTGAACCGTCGTCTCAAAGAGCACGATGAAGCAGCAAGTGATAATTACACATATCGCCATCGTCCCTGGAAACTCGAAACATATATTTCATTTCAAAGTAATTTGGCTGCTAAGGAATTCGAAGCTTATTTAAAAACAGGCTCAGGTAGAGCATTTATTAGACGACATCTTGTTTAAGTGTTTGAGGTACCTGTTAGTCTTCTGTTTTTATTCTTTCGCAAAAATCTTGCTAATACTAGGCAATGACTATATAATAACGCTATCGAAATTGAAAAGACGACTATTAGAGAGTTTCGCTCATAATTCGAACCGATATACTTGTCTATAACAAAAAGCGAGGTGGGTATGAGATTACGAAAATTGAAGTATGCTTTGGTTGCTTTAGCGGTGCTCTTCATATGCGGAGACGTCTGCGCGTTCACGTTCACGAAAGTCGACAAGGAGGAGCGCAAAAAGCAGGAGATAGACGATCTCCAGAAGAGGTTCGAATGGTGGCCGACCGACGCCCAGCCGCAACCGGTGAAGGACGAGAAGCGCGGCGGATACTGGTGGATGCCGCGCACCCCGGGCACGACGAGACCGTGGGGTAACCGCGGTTATATTTACGTATATAAGATCATATACGATTACAAAGAGGAAGAGCTACCGCCGGCTAAGGCCTCGGAGCCGCGCCCGTCGCTCCTCATCAAGAAGATCATAAAGAACGTCAAGGTCTACTTCGATTTCGATAAGGCGGAACTTCGCGACGATGCCGTATCGGTGCTGGAAGGGGCCGTCGCCTCTTTGCGCCGGAACCCGGAGACGAGCATCCTGATCACCGGTAACTGCGATATCCGCGGATCCGAACAGTATAACGAGAAACTCGGCCGGCGCCGCGGCGACAGCGTAAAGAAGTTCATGCTCGACAGCGGTGTCCCGGAGAAGAGGGTGATGATCGTAAGCCGCGGTAAGCTCGATGCCATAGCGCCGGTGACGGACCTCGCCGGCATGGCAAAAGACAGGAATGCCCAGTTCATGATAGCAGAGGTGGAAGAGGTCATGATCCCTGCGCCGAGCACGCAGGGTGAGGCCGAAGGGGCCGTCCCGTCCCAGGAGGCGGAACAGATCCCCGAAGGTGCGACGCAGATCGAGGAAGGGAAGTATCTCATAGAAAAGGAAGAGATAGTCGAGTCGGAGGTCAAGGTCTCCACTAAGACGTACGTCACGAAGAAGGGCGATACGCTCTGGAAGATCGCAGAGAGGGAGCTCGGCGAGGGCAGAAGGTGGAATACAATATACGAGCTCAATAAGGATAAGATCAAGAACCCGAATAAGCTGAGCGCAGGGAAGAGGCTCGTTATTCCGGTCGAATAGTTTTGCGGTGGGCGTAGCTCAGTCCGCCTTCGCAATCAACGCGTAATAGATTAGGTGCTTCGGCGGATTTCGCACGAATAGTTTTATGGTGGGCGTAGCTCAGCTTGGATAGAGCACCTGGCTGTGGCCCAGGGTGTCGCCGGTTCAAATCCGGTCGCCTACCCCAATCATTAACCTCTAATAGACATAGGTTAGAGGTTCTAGGCTATGATCAGTAACCCTGATCATAGCCTTTTTTATCTCTCGATGTCCCTAGGACTTAGGGCATTATTAAATTCCTAGGAACTTACAAATTTCGGCTTCGGTTTTGTGTGTATATAAACTCGCCTATTCCGCGCCACTATAGACCAAAATCGCCCAATTCCTATCTTATATACTGACGGCTATATAATGCGAATATCGTCGGTATTTGGAGTATTACTGCGGGGCTGAAAGGTCATTATATAGGACTAGAGACGAGAGGAGAGCTTTAGGCGAGCCCTGCGGTTAATGTCTGCCACATCTTTTTCTGCTTATTCCAGGATATTTCTCTGGTGATCTCATTCATTTTGTATTCGGGGATCAGTTGGATGATGTTATTATCTGAAAAGAGAATCTCTTCCTGTATGCTAGGCGCGAGCATCAGCATATTTAGAAGAAGATACATTTTAGTGTGCGTTATATTGAGCCAATCAGCCACCTGTTTTAAATCTTTAGCCTTGCCGTCTTCAAGTAATCCTTGTATTTGATACGCTAATATTAAAAATTGGCGCAGCTTAGGCTCCTTTAGGATCGCCACAGCTTTAGGTGTCTCACGTACAAGGCTTGTTGCCAAATCTACATTGAATTCGTAAATTTTAGTAGAGCTTTGCAGTGTTATAAAGACCTTTTTACTCTCGGCTTCATAAAGTACAACTTTTACTAAGGCGAGAATCGTTTCACGTTGCCTCTCAAATGGCAGGTTCTCCCACGTTCCTGTAGCTATGTTTCTGTTGTCGGAGATCTGGCGCAGACACAGCATGATCTGATTCTCGAATCTTAATGCGTTAACGGTCTTTGAAGGGCAATTCTCATAGCCTCGCTTTTGCGCGTTTAAACAAACGTAGTAAAAGTATTTCCATTTATGATTTTTGGTAGAGTATGCGTATATCATAGAGCTATCGCATGGCTTGCAGCGGACTATTTGGCTTAATAGGCCGATGTTTTTATGCGGTTTTACTTTTTTCTCGCGTCTATTCTCGTCCAAAATAGTTTGGACCTTATTAAAGACTTCTTCGCTGATTATCGCTTCATGCTGTCCCTGGTACACCTGCTTGCCTTTGTAGTTAATCTTGCCGATATAGAGCATATTACGCAGCATTAGCTGCATGCTCGTAGCCTTAAATGGAACACCGCCTGACATCTTACCCTTCCTTAGGTATTGTTTGGTTCGATAACCCCTTTTGTTGAGGATCATGGCTACGGAAAGGAGGGAGCGTTCCTTGGTATAAAGGTCAAACATTTCTCGGATAATTCGAGCCTCAGCCTCATTGATTACGATCTTATGATTTTCCTTATCGAGGTTATAGCCTAAGGCTGGCCTACCGCCCATCCACTGGCCTTTCTTGCGCGCAGCGCCCATTTTGTCGCGTGTGCGCTCGGATATGATCTCACGCTCGAACTGTGCGAAAGAGAGCAGAATATTGAGCGTAAGTCGTCCCATTGACGTATTTGTGTTAAAATGCTGCGTTACGGATACGAAGGCTACGTTATTTTGATCAAAAAATTCCAGCAGCTTACTAAAATCGAGCAATGAGCGCGATAGTCTGTCTACTTTGTAGACCACCACGCATCCTATTTTCCCAGACTTGATGTCTATTATCAGTTTTTGCAGCGAAGGACGTTCAGTAGTTGCGCCTGAAAACCCTGCATCGTCATAGTGATCAGCTAACGTGATCAATCCTTCGGATTTTTGGCTTAGTATATAGCTTTCTGCTGCCTCGCGCTGCGCGTCAAGCGAGGTGAATTCCTGCTCCATGCCGTCATTCGTAGAAACACGCGTATAGATGGCGCAGGGGATAGGCTTCTTATCTTGTGTTAATTTGTCATCCATAGTTTTCTCTTATAGTTTAAAGAAATCAAACGCATTCCAATTTGTACCTGTTATAACCAAGGTAACGGCAGATATGGACTTATAAATCTTACCCTCATACTCAAAGCCTCGTTCAAGCACTTTTACCTCGAGTTTTTTGCCCTTATACATCCTTATGATTTTGCTTCCCGGGATAGGTAGCCTTTTATCTCTAAATGGCCTGTATGAATAGTTCTGATTAGCGGCTTCTGGGTCAGGCCGGAGAACCTTATTATTAATGGGATCATACTTAGCAATAAGTTCCTTAATGCGTTTTTGCGCCTTTTCTGATATGCTGCCATATTCGAGCTCCTGAAGCCTGTAAGCTATCCGCCTGATCAGATATCTTCTGTTATGCGAGAACTCACCCGGCTCCTTAAAGAGGCCCTTATAGGCCTCTTGCAGCTCGTAGGCATTCAGCTTAGTTATGGCTGCAATTTTGGCTTCTATTGGCTTTTCCATAGGTATCTACCCTCAGTCATATATAGGCATAGGTTTCGAGGTATAGCAAGTCATATAGAGAGGTATTTTTGATTGTTAAAAGGGGTCAAAAGTAATATAATAAACTACGAGTTACTACATTTTGTTATAAGAGAGGGCGATTATGGAAACTTTTACCGTAGAAGATTTAGCGAAATATCTTAAACTGCATACATTCACTGTCCGGCGCCTAGCCAGAGAAGGGAAGATACCATCTTTCAAGGCTGGTGGGCAATGGCGGTTCCGCAAAGATGAGATAGAAAATTGGTCTCGAAATAACAGATCAGAAGGAAGTAAATGATCACCGATTATCACGCTAAATATTTTGCATATGAATTAACAAAACGATGCGCTTCGGATAGCCTGGAAAAGCTTTCGTCCACGCTTTCTAACGCGCAAGTTGACCTTAATCCCCATCAAATCGAAGCTGCTCTTTTTGCTTTTCGCTCACCACTCTCAAAAGGCGCAATTCTGGCTGATGAGGTAGGTCTTGGTAAAACCATTGAAGCAGGAATCGTTCTGTCTCAGAAATGGGCAGAAAGAAAACGTAAGATATTACTTATTGTTCCATCGAGTTTACGTAAACAGTGGAATGCAGAACTCCAAGAGAAGTTTTTTCTACCATCGATAATATTAGAAACGAAATCCTTTAATCGATATATTAAGGATGGTAATCTTAACCCCTTTGATCAGAAAGACGTAATAATTATTAGTTCTTATCATTTTGCACGGGCAAAGGCGTCATATTTAAAACAGACTAAATGGGATCTTGTAGTTATCGATGAAGCGCATCATTTGCGTAATGTCTATAAAAGTAGCAACAAGATTGCAAGAGAGATAAAAGATGCATTGAGTGAAATACCAAAGGTCTTATTAACAGCTACTCCTCTCCAGAATTCGTTGCTTGAATTGTATGGTCTTACCAGCGTTCTTGATGAACATCTCTTTGGTGATTTGAAAAGTTTCAAAGCGAAATATGCTCGCGTTTCGCGTGAACAGGATATTTATGAGAGCGAATTAGGTTTAGTCGAACCCAAGCAGGAGATGTTTACAGAGCTTAGGAATCGTCTTAAACCGGTATGCACTCGTACATTACGTCGTCAGGTACTAGAGTATATAAAATATACAAAGCGTATTCCTCTGACACAGGACTATATTCCAACAGAGCAGGAAATCGAACTCTACAATGGTATGTCCGAATATCTGCAGCGCCCAAGACTCTTTGCATTACCTACAAGCCAGCGTCAATTAATTACACTTGTTTTGCGTAAACTCCTGGCCTCTTCGTCATTCGCTATTGCTAGCACTCTCGACAGCTTAGTTTATAAGCTTAAGAGGCTTATAGAAGAAGCTGAGAAGCAGCAAGCTACACAGGAAGAAGGTATCCCTGGGCTTGAACAAAACTTTGAGGAATATGACGAGCTATCGGATGAATGGAATGATAACGAAGAGGAGGATGAAGAGAAGGCCGATGAGAAAAAGAAATATACTAAAGAAGATATTGATTTAATGAAGCAGGAAAAGATCGATCTTGAGAAATTTCGTGAACTGGCTAAGAAGATATGGAAAAACTCAAAGGGGGAAGCCCTGCTTATTGCACTTAAAAAAGGTTTTGAGATGACGGCAGAGCTTGGGGCACAAAAGAAAGCCGTCATTTTTACAGAATCTACAGTTACCCAAAGTTATCTGTTAAAGTTGCTTTCGGAAAACGGATATGAAGGTAAGATAGTTTTATTCAATGGCTCTAATAATGATGCTCGTTCAAAAGAAATCTATCAGGAGTGGATTAAGAAGAACAAAGATACAGATAAAATTACGGGCTCTAAAACAGCGGATCTACGTGCGGCCCTAATAGAATACTTTAAAAATGATGCAGAAATAATGATTGCTACTGAAGCGGGTGCTGAGGGCGTTAATCTACAATTCAGCTCACTAGTTATTAATTATGATTTACCCTGGAACCCTCAAAGAATTGAGCAGCGCATTGGTCGCTGTCATCGATACGGCCAGAAGCACGATGTTGTGGTAATAAACTTTGTGAATCGAAAGAATGCAGCCGATCAACGTGTATATGAGCTATTGGATCAAAAGTTTAACTTATTCAAGGGTGTATTCGGTGCAAGCGATGAGATCCTCGGTAGTATAGAATCTGGGGTAGACTTTGAGAAACGGATCGCAGCTATCTACCAGACTTGTCGAAGTGAAGAAGAAATTAACTCTGCTTTTGATTCTCTTCAAGAAGAGATGGATGATAGTATAAAAAATAATCTTAGAGAAACACGCCAAAAACTTTTAGAAAACTTTGACGCAGAAGTTCATGAAAAACTCAAAGTCAATATTAGAGAAAGCCAGGCTTATCTGGACATTTACGAGCATTGGCTATGGGATACGACAAGACACTATCTTGGTGATGCTGCAGAGTTTTCAGAGCATGAATATTCTTTCTTACTTAAAAGGAACCCATTCCCTGGAGAAAGTAGCATAGATTCTGGCCCATACAAAATTGGGAAGAACATAGAAGATGCACATATATATCGCCCAGGGCATCCTTTGGCACAAAGAATACTTGGCGAGGTCAAAAAAAAAGAATTAGAAGATGCCGAAGTAGTTTTTGATTACTCCAAGAATTCAACTATAATATCAGTTCTGAAGCCTCTTATAGGAAGATCTGGAATTTTAAAAGTGAGCAATTATACTTTAGAGGCGCTTGAAGCAGAAGATAGGGTATTGGTAATGGCTTTAGATGATAAGGATGATGTAATTCCTCAGGATGTTGCAAAGAAGCTATTCTCTCTCACTGCTGAATCTATCATAGCTAAGAATAGCATTTCTGATGATGGAAATAAGAAATTAGATATACTTGAACAAGAATCTGTAGATCTTATCACTACGCGTTGTGCTGAGCGCAACAGTGAATTTTTTGACAGTGAAGTCGATAAGTTGGACAGGTGGGCAGATGATATGAAGACAGCCCTTGAATTGGAATTAAAAAAGTTGGATATCGATATCAAAGCTGCTAAGACATTGGCAAAGAAGAATGTGAATTTGGATGAAAAACTTAAAGCGCAACGCGCAGTCAAAGATATGGAAAAGAAGCGCAACGAGATGCGTAAAAAACTCTATGAAGCGCAAGATGAAGTCGATAATAGAAAAGAAGATTTGATTGCGCGTGTAGAGTCTCAGCTCAAACAAACAACGAGTTTAACCACGCTTTTTACAATTCGCTGGAAAGTAATATAAGGAGTCCTATGAACGGAAGAAAACAAAAATTAGAATTAACATGGATTGGAAAAGAAGAAGAGTTAAGGCTAGAGCCTAGAATATTAATTGAAGATCCAAAAAAATCTTATGGAGATCCGAAATCAGAAAACGTACTTATTCATGGCGATAATCTTCTAGCGCTTAAGGCACTAGAACAAGATTTTGCAGACAAAATTAAGTGTATTTATGTCGATCCACCCTTTAACACCGGAGCAGCTTTTGAGCATTATGATGATAGCATTGAACATTCAATTTGGCTTCAGTTAATGCGACATCGCTTGGGGTTGTTACGTAATTTACTTAGAGACGATGGATGTATATTTATTCAGCTTGATGATAGCGAGGCATCTTATTGTAAAGTCATGATGGATGAAATATTTGGAAGAAATAATTATCTCAATCAAATTTCCGTATCAACGAATAAGCCATTTGGATACAAAAGTACTGCCGCATCATTATTTCAACAAGCGAACCAGTTACTTTTTTATGCAAAAAACAAGGATAGTTTTGTTCTAAACGAAAATAAACTATTTATTGAGCGCGAATACGATACACAGTATAAATGGGTATTTGATAATATAACTAAACCTGAAAATCAATGGACTTGGAGAAGCATTAATGAAGTTGTTTCTGAAAAACTTGGTTTTTCTTCATATGCAGAGGCCAAGAAAAAAATATCAAAGCAGGAAATTGAAACTGAAATTGCTATATTTGCTTTAAACAATGCTAACAAGGTGTTTAGGACTGCATCCGTAACGGGTGGGGCATTTCTAAAAAGAAAAGATACAATAAAACTATCAAAAGAAAATAAGGCAAAAATTATTAGACATCCAGGCGACGATATGAACTACATATTTATTGGTGGAGAAAGAGTTATTTACTATTCAGAGAGATTAATTGAGATTGAAGGTAACCATGTGCCAGGAGAGCTTATTACAGATATGTGGACGGATATATCTGTAGAAGGATTAGCAGCCGAAGGAGGGGTTGATTTTCCAAAAGGTAAAAAACCAGAAAAGTTGATTCAAAGATGTATTGAGCTAACGTCATCCATAGGAGATTATGTGCTTGATAGTTTTTTGGGATCTGGCACAACATCTGCTGTCGCTCATAAAATAAATCGTCGTTGGATTGGCATAGAGTTAGGAAGCCAAGCCAATACTCATTGTTTGCCACGTCTGAAGTCGGTAGTTAATGGCTCGGATCAAAGCGGAATTTCAAAAGCAGTAATTTGGAAGGGCGGTGGCGGGTTTAAATTTTATGAACTTGCGCCAAGTTTACTTCGCAAAGACCAGCATGGAAACTGGGTTATCGATGAAAAATACAACGCCAATATGTTGGCTGCCGCAATGTGCAAGCATGAGGGGTTTAAATTCTTTCCCGATGAAACCGTATATTGGAAACAAGGTAAATCTACAGAGACTGATCATATTTTTGTTACAACTTCTTTCGTAACTGTTGAGCAACTGGATAAAATTCATGAAGAAATGAAACGTGGCGAAAGCCTGCTCATATGCGCAAAGTCATTTGCTCCGCCCTGTAAAGATAGACATAATAACATTACAATCAAAAAGATTCCTCAGATGATTTTAGGAAGATGTGAATTCGGTAAAGATAACTACGATTTAAATATCATAAATATGTCTAAGGATAGCTCTAAAGAATCCGAGGATTGATATGGATCAAAAAGCACAAGCAATTAAGAATAGATTGAGTTTAAGAAAGCCACAAGCTGATAGCTTGGAGATATTGGCAAAGCTAGCGGATATGTTGGAACTCAAGAAATCTATTGATGTCAATGGTGAGCTAAGTAAAGTACGGGCGTTATACCCCACTTGTACTGATTTTGAACGAGATTTTCCTTCCTTATGCTTCTCTTTGGCTACGGGTGTTGGTAAAACACGTCTTATGGGTGCATTTATTAGTTATTTATATGTGTCCAAGGGTATCCAGAATTTCTTTGTTTTGGCGCCCAACCTTACCATTTATAATAAACTAATTGATGATTTATCTAATCCCAGCAGTCCTAAATATGTTTTTAAGGGTATTGCTGAATTTACGGCTACGCCACCGCGCATAGTTACTGGGGATAATTACCAGGAGGTGCGTCAAGGGCAAGGGCTACTATTTAAGTCAGTAAATATTAATATATTTAATATCTCTAAGATTAATTCTGAAGTACGCGGCGGGCGCGAGCCACGTATCAAGCGGTTATCAGAATATCTTGGGGAGTCTTATTTTAATTATCTGGCATCTTTGCCTGATCTAGTTTTATTAATGGATGAATCTCACCACTATCGTGCCGATGCCGGATTACGTGCAATCAATGAATTGAAACCGATTATAGGTTTAGAATTAACTGCTACTCCGATTGATACGCACTCCAATAAATTCAAAAATGTTGTTTTTGACTATCCCTTAGCGTTAGCACTTCGTGATGGGTTCGTAAAAGAGCCTGCAGTAGCTACGCGTAAGAATTTTAACCCCGATCAATATCGCAGAGATCCAAAAGAGCTCGATCTAATAAAACTTGAAGATGGCGTACGTATTCATGAAGATACAAAGGTTGCCCTTGATATTTATGCCCGCGACACGGGAAATAAGCTTGTGAGGCCTTTTGTATTAGTAGTTGCGCGAGATACGGATCATGCCAAAGAAATTAGAGCATTGATTGAATCCGATCGGTTTTTTGAAGGTCGATATCGTGGAAAGGTTATGGAGATTCACTCTAATCAACGTGGAGAAGAAAAGGAAGAAAATGTTCAGCGGCTCCTGGAGCTAGAAAAACCAGGCAATCCAATCGAGCTAGTAATTCACGTTAACATGCTTAAAGAAGGATGGGACGTTACCAATCTGTATACTATAATTCCTTTACGTGCGGCAAATTCTCAGATTTTAACCGAACAAACAATAGGGCGTGGATTACGGCTTCCTTATGGTGCAAGAACCGGTGTTAGCAAGGTTGATAAACTCACTATTATTGCTCATGATCGTTTTCAAGCCATCGTAGATGCTGCCAATGACCCAAATTCCATCATTCGTAAGGAGAACATCATTGAGATAGAACCAGAATCTTTACCTCCTTCCCAAGAAGTAGTTACGGCAAGTTCAACTATGGAAAGCGAACTTATTCAAAAGCGTCAAGAAATTTGCGACATAAAAAATGAAATCGAACGCCAAAAGGCGATTTTTACTCTTGACGCCCGGCAAACAATCGTGGAAACAGTAAATGCTCTTGGTGGGGAGGTTAAAAACTTAAACGATTTAAAGAGCGATGAAGGTCGTAAGATAGCTCTTGCTAGGATGGCTGAGCGTATTGAGAGTGCTCCCCAGCAAGATCTATTTAAAGGTGAAATGCTCGAAGCAATTAAAAAAGAGTATGAAGCGGTTATTGAAGAATTAATCGATAAGACTATTCCCATTCCTCGCGTTCTTATTCAGCAGAAAAATACTGTTGAATGCGGATTCCATGATTTTGATTTGGATGTAGGTGGATTAAATTATCAACCAGTTTCAGAAGAGATAGTTAGAAGGACCTTACGTACTAATGAAAGTGAGACGTTAGCAAGTGATGGTGTTGGAGTAGTACGTGACACCGCAGAGAATATAATCGTTAACGAACTTATTAATTATTCGGATGTGGAGTATGATCGCGAAGCAGAGCTGCTCTATAAATTAACTAGGCAAGCAATCACCAGGCTCGGACAAGGGAAAAGGGAAGAGGATTTACGAAACATTGTGCTATATCATAAGCGCGAAATAGGTCAATATATCTATGTGCAGCTACAGAAAAATTTCTATCTAAAAAGCGCTGGATTTGAAGAGCCAGTCATTTATCCATTTACAAAGATTGAACCACATAACTTCTCAAAATATTCTGCAGATAGTGTGCATCATTTTACAGAGACCATTACACCAACGCATTCTATACCGACAAAGGTGTTTGGTGGCTTTAAGAAGGCTTGCCACAATTTATATAAGTTTGATTCCAAGGCAGAGAAGGACTTCTCAATGATTCTGGAGCAGGATAAAGACGTGATTAAATGGTTGCGCCCAGCTCAGGCGCAGTTTGCTATATACTGGAAACATAATTCTCATCGATATACACCAGATTTTGTGGTTGAAATGAACGAATCGATTTATCTAGTAGAGATTAAGGCCGAGATAGACATTGATGAAGCTGATGTTAAGGAGAAAGCGCAGGCTGGCAACGAATATTGTAATATTGTCACCACATACTACAGAAGCAATAGAGGAAAGCAATGGAAGTATTCTCTAATTCCTCATACAGCAGTGACGCTTAGCATGAGCGCGCTCGGATTGCTTGAGGGAAATGTTATCAGGCTTCGATAATCTAATAAGTAATGAATATTTCCGAGAAATATATGAAAACAATAACTGTTAAAGAATGTTAGTATGTCAAAAATTACTTCTACAATCTGGGAAATAGAGCCGCATACGGAAGCTAAGCATGCAATTTTAAGAAAATATTTAGATGCATGGTTGCCCATAATTAGCAGGTGGAATGGAAGGGTTGTTTACATTGATGGTTTCGCAGGGCCTGGCGAATATATAGGTGGTAAAGAAGGTTCCCCCATAATTGCAATTAAAGCCGTAATGGAGCATAGACTAAAGCTTCGGATGACCGCAGAATTTATGTTTATTTTTATAGAAGCTGATACTGAAAGATGCGAGTATTTACAAACAAAACTTAGTGCGTTAAAATTGCCTTCTAATTTAAAATATGAATGTGTCTGTAAAAAATTTGAAGACGTAATAAAGAGTACGTTAAATAAGTTAGATGAGCAAAAAACGAGGCTTGCCCCCTCCTTTGTTTTTATTGATCCGTTTGGTTATTCAGGCATCCCATTTGTATTAATAAAACGTATTATGGAAAATCCTAATTGTGAAGTTTTAATTACTTTTATGTATGAAGAAATTAATAGATTTGCGCAAGATACCAGGTCTGACAATATTTTAGATGAGACTTTCGGGACTGATAAGTGGCGCGAGGTACGAAAAGAAACAGATCCGAATAAGCGCTGTTATTATCTTCACGATCTTTACAAAGGTCAATTACAGCATGAAGCTGGAATAAAGTTTGTTCGTTCATTTAAGATGATTAATAGTATGAATAAACCAGATTACTTTCTTTTCTTTGGCACTAATGAAATTACAGGATTGAAGAAAATGAAGGAAGCAATGTGGAGAGTTGATGAAACGGGCTCATTTCAATTTTCAGATGCTACGTATGACCCTAATCAAGCCTTTTTGTTTGAGTTAGAACCAAATTATGTTAAGCTGAAAAATATTATCGTAAAGAATTTTAAAGGTAAAACAGTTAGCGTGGAAGAGCTTGAGAATTTTATTCTCACAGAAACGCCTTTTACTCAGAATCATTATAAGCGAGCAATTTTAGCAAAAATGGAAAAAACTGATCCTCCAGAAATTAAGGTTCAAAGTAAAGGCGCTAAAAGAAAAAAGGGGACATTCCCAGGTCAAACTACTATACAGTTTATTTAGGTGAATTAAACAATGCAAACCATAGACAGAAAAACATTGCTGTACAAAAGTGGCGTAGAATATGCCGACTTTTGCTTAAACCATGTGGAAGGGTGTTCTCACGGCTGTAAATACCCCTGCTATGCGTACATGATGAAGAGACGCTGTGGCATTGTTAAAACATATGATGAATGGTGCAAGCCAAAACTAGTGGCTAATGCATTAGAACTCTTGGATAAAGAGATACCTAAATATAAAGATACTATAAAATATGTCCATATGTGCTTTTCTACAGACCCATTTATGTATCAACAGGAACGGGTATGTGATCTAAGTTTAAAAATAATAGATAAGCTTAACTTAAATGAAATCAGATGCACCGTATTGACCAAAGGTATTTTCCCAAGAGAAATTGCCAAAATAAATGGTTTTAGTAGAAATAATGAGTATGGCGTTACATTAGTTTCTTTGGATGAAAAATTCCGCCAGAGTTATGAACCGAATGCAGCTCCATTTAGGAATAGGATTCAATCGCTCAAATATCTTCATGATAAAGGATATAAAACATGGGTAAGCATGGAGCCGTACCCAACGCCTAATTTTATTGAACAAGATTTGAGAGAGATTTTAGATGCCGTATCATTTGTCGATAAAATTATATTCGGACGTATAAACTACAATGCCAAGGCGTCGGAGTTTAAACATACGAAGGAATTCTATAATAACCTAGCCTGTTCAGTGGTAAAATTTTGTAAGCATCATAAAATTAATTATCATATCAAGCAAGGAACTCATACTGAAAATGAGAACCCATTCTAATCATATAAATATCTATAGACTCAAGCATGAGATATCTAAAATCCCAGGGATATCGCTCGCGAGTATTGAACAGTCATATGAGATAGAAAAAGAAGCAACCGTGAATGGTATAAAATATAGGTTATATATTCAGCGAAGTTTTCCGCATACACCAAAGTGGTGCAGATTTCTCGATCAATTAATTGACAAATCTAAGCCTAAAATTAGATCAAGCACTTCTAGTTTTATATTATTCGCAGAATATAATAGCAGGGCTTACGCTCTAACGGGCGGTTTTGGCCATACAAAAATAAAAGATCTTATTGATGAAGAGTTTGGGCTACATATGGCGCTTAGGTTAATAGACCCAAAATTGATAACTGGCATTTTCCAGAAATCGATGAAAGGCGATACGCGTCAAATTTATAGAGCTGTTATAGGCTACAAGCCGGAGCTAG
Organism: Candidatus Omnitrophota bacterium; assembly: GCA_041650805.1. Lineage (NCBI taxonomy): Bacteria > Pseudomonadati > Candidatus Omnitrophota > Candidatus Omnitrophota bacterium. The sequence goes on from JBAZKM010000006.1 coordinate 63,843, forward strand.
ATCTCGAGAATTTCAATAGAATTTTGAGGGCAGTTGAAGGTAAAACATCCGATAGATTTTTTGGCATGCGAGTTTCTGGGAGGGCATCCCTCTCTTTCAATTGTATGGTACCACTTTCTGAATTAAGCGTTTTATTTGATAAGTTAGAAGAGGTGTATAAAAAAGACAGCCCAATTTATTTCCCAAAATCTTACGAACTGATTACAGACGATAAGCTTCTAAGTAAACTGGACAATATGTTAATTAAAGAGACCAATGATTTTATGGCAGCCAGAGAAGATAGGGACAGGCTTTATATTGAATTAAAAGATATTAATTTGCAATTTAGAAGCACAAGATTTGAGCTTAAGGTGAAAAGGACTAAAAATGAATTCAAATATTTCAGTTTAGAAGATATTCGCGATGCCCTAGCCAAAAATCAAACGACGCATTTTAACAAATGCGATGATATGTTGCACATTAAAATTAGCGGATTTGATGAGTCAAATAATGTTGTATTTGAAGATGAGCCGTTGTTGAAAATGTTAGTGTTTGAAGTCGATCATAACAATAGATCCTACTTTTTTATTGATAAAAAATGGTATCACATTTACCCAGATTTCAAGAACCATGTAGATTCAGACATTGCTCGTATTAGTGTGGATCGTCGTCTTATGCCTGCATGGGACGACAGTAAGTTAGGCGTGGGCAAGGGGGAAAGAGAATATAACATATATACAAGCGGATTGAAGGGATGGAACAACTTAGATAGGGATTGCGTGCGAATGACGGATGAAACCCCTATAGAGGTTTGCGATTTATACAATAAGATAAATCGTCAATTAATTCATGTTAAAAAAGTATGGGGATCAAAGACAAGTTATTTATTTGCTCAAGGTGCCGTGTCAGCGGAGGTGCTCTATCAGTCGCAGGAATTCAGGGATGCGTGCATAACAAAATGGCCCTCATTATTTGATCATACGTTACCGCAAGGGCATAGAGTAGTCTATGCGATTGCTGATAATAAAACCCAAGACGCAAGTTTTCCCAGAAATTTAACTTTTTTTTCAAAAGTTAATTTAATGCAAACAGTATCACGATTAGAGATACTAGGGTATGATGTTATTTTAGCATCGATACGGGTTGACTAAACGTTGTAACAGATAGATATATGTTAAAGAGTTCCGGCATAAGGAAGTAGCCATGGTAAAACATATCGATCCTAATAAGATAAGGGTTGGGGATGTAATTCTTGTCGCGACCAAAACAAAAGTCACCATTGAAACTCAGCAAAAGCTTGGTTACGGTGAAAGTAGCAAATGGACTCACGTTGCTGGCAGTATTGGTGCTTATGATTTAGTGGAAGGGCAAATTCCAAAAGCGAGAGTTTGTGATCTGCAGAAAGACTATGTCGAAGCTGGATTTGAAATAAGAGTTATGCGTAGGAGTTATGAAAATGATGGGGACCGCATAAAAGTTGCGCTATGGTGGGCTACCATGAATAATATTCCTTATGATTACCTTCAGTTATTATGGTTTCCAATAGCTGGGTACATCGGGAAAGCATTATTGACTATGAGGAATGTATTTAATGCAAAAAAACGACTGATCTGCTCTGAGTTAATAACCAACGGGTTTTATAAACAAGGCTATAATTTATTTAATAGACTAGCAGAAGGCGTTCTTCCAGCTGATTTCGACAATAATAAATTGTTTGATGAAATAACCGATATCTGGCTTAGCGAGTAAGTAATCCTATACAGCCTCTAAATACGGTGCTAGCTCCCAGGAGTGAAAATTAGATTGACAAGATATACATGATATGTTATACAGTATACATGGTGAATGAATGGCACTAATATTTGATAAGAGTGAATATACCCCTGCGCAACTTGCTAAAATCCTGAGCGAAGAATACGGCCATAAAGTTACAGCTGCCGTAATTCGCAAATGGGATAACGAGATTTTTGATGGGATCTCAAGCAGGACAAGGGGGGAGGCTGAGGCGCGATCTTATAGTGGCAGCGATATTCATTTCTTTAATGCAATTGCAGTATTAAGAAATTTGGGATATAGCGTCAATGACGTAAAGAATATTCTATTTCAAGTTGCTGCTTACGGAGCTAATAAAGACAGCAAAATGGCTAAACCGGACATAGTTATTGATACAGGCAAGCAAAGAATAGTTATAGAGATCAAAGGGCAGATGGAAAAGCAAAAGAAGGCTTTTAACGACCTTGAGAAGTATATTGAGATAGTAAAAAATAAATAGGAATTTTTTTTGTCTAGTGGGTTATACGCTGTGTAACATGGTATGTATAAGGTATACCTATCTTATACTCACCATATAACAACAAAATCTAAAAAAAGGGGGTGATTCGAGTGGAGCCTATGATTAAGGTCGAATGCGTTGAGTGTAATAGCAGGTACTACGTTCTCGCTGGCGATAGAAATTTACTGTTGCCAGGGGATATTAAGCAGGGCGAGGCATTTCCGAATAGATGTCCGCTATGCAAGGAAGGCGCATATGCAGTGTTAGCAGAAGAAGCGAAGTAGCAGAGATTGATCGGCCCCGGGCGTCTATATTCCCGGGGCTGGTCAGCATAACATTAAAGGAGGTAGCAATGTCACATTATTTCTTATGTGGATTGGAGTACAAGTGGGACTTGATTAGAGAAACATCCTCTAGCCAAAAGTTTATTGTTGATGTTGGCGATTATTGGGGACTTAAAGCCACGTTCGATATCCATTACACAAAGCCTGAAATAGCGTATGTAACCGTATGTCTTATCGGGCCAAAGGAGTATTTTACTGATGGGCTAAGCCATTGGTTGTTTGCTGATTTAGAAAAAATAATCGAAAAGCACGGTGACTATGGCGTCATAGATTATGCTCTCGTTTTCAGTGATCATTTGTGTAATGGAAATTACAGTATGGAGTCATTTTCAGCATAAAAAGGAGGACAAAATGATAATAAGAAAAGTACCTGTGTCAGAGATCAATCCCGCTACTTACAATCCGCGCGTGGATCTCAAGCCGAGCGATCCAGAGTACCAAAAGCTTAAAAAAAGCATAGATACTTTTGGATATATCGATCCGATTGTCTGGAATGAAAAGACAGGAAATTTGGTAGGGGGGCATCAAAGATTAAAAATTCTTATTGCATACGGCTTAAAGGAGATCGAGGCAAGCATAGTAAGCTTAGGTCTGGAGAAAGAGAAGTTGCTCAATCTCGCTTTAAACAAAGCATCCGGCCTATGGGATGAGGATAAACTTGCAGCGTTATTGGATGAGCTTATGAAGATGCCGGACTTGGATATTTCTATATCCGGTTTTGATTTGCCGGAAATCAGCCACTATATTGACCAGGCGCGTGATTTGGCAGATGACGATGACCTGGACTATCAGAAAGAGGCTGAGGCTATCATAACGCCTGAAACAAAAGAGGGGGAGCTGATTATTTTGGGTCCGCACAGGATATTATGTGGAGACTCAGCGAACCCGGAAGACCTAGCAAGGCTTATGAACGGTGAAAAGGCGGATATGGTCGATACAGACTATCCTTATAATGTGAACTATGGCGGAGGGGATAAGCCTGATCCTAATACGCGTCCCAAAGACTCGCGGAAATGGCCTCAGATCTATGCTGATAACATGCCTCAGGCAGAATATGAGATATGGATGAAGAAGGTGCTTACCAATATCAAGCACTGTGTAAGACCAGGGGCTGCGTTTTACATTTGGCAGGGATTACGCCAAATACCACCATTATGCCAAAGTCTAATTGACCTAAACTTTCACGTTTCGTGCATCATCTGCTGGTTGAAGGAGTCGCCGGCAATCACATATGCAGATTACTGCTACAGGACGGAACAGTGTTTGTACGGATGGCTTGAGGGAGCGCCTCACTATTGGGCAGGTAAGCCTGCCGAAAGCAATGTCTGGGAGGTGCATAGAGACTCAACTAAGGCTTATAGCCATCCTACGCAAAAACCTGTGCAGTTAGGTCAGCACGCCATCAGAAATAGCTCCAAGATTAACGATATTGTCTTGGATGTATTTCTCGGAGGCGGAGGGATCCTTTTGGCAGCGGAAAGCCTTGGCAGGCGCTGTTACGGCTGCGATAGAGATGCACGCTACATTGACGTCTGCGTAAAAAGGTATGGAAACCTAGTAAACATCGATAAGCTTTCACCTGAAATCCGTGAACGCTACTTTTCTAAGGAGGTTACAAAATGACTTCAGAAACCGTAAATCAAAATCCTGATGAGCAGCCAATACTGGCGCTTATTCAACGCATTAAGGACGGTCTCTTTGATCCGAAGTTTCTTGCTAAGGATCAAAGAATTCAGTGTGTTGAGGTCTTGTCGGGCGAAGCAATGACAGAAGCTGTTATCGCGCAGTACCTAAAGGTCAGTATAAAAACGGTTACTCGAGATATCCAGGCTATCAGAGAACGGAACGCTCTGACACCGAATGTTAATTTTGCGAAGCAGATTATTGGTGAGCTTGTTCACAAGGCGCGTTTACATCATGGACATCTCATGCGCCTTGCACGCAATAAAGAAACTTCAGCTGTAGCGAAGGTTCAGGCCGAGTTTTCCGCTTGGAGGGTCCTAAACGAAATGATCGAGCGACTGCAAACATTAGGTTATCTTCCGCAGCGTCCTACGGAAATCACCGGAGATCTATACCATCATCTTTCTGATGATTCTGAGAAGTCTATTGAGGAAATCAAAAAGATGATAATTGAGATTGAGGTGGTAAGTAAGGAAGCCGGTCAAGCGTCTCCAGAGGTAGAAGAGGAGCTTAAGCGCCTCAAGGATAAGATTGAGAAAGCAGAGATTATACAGCAGGTAAATAAATTATCTCAAAAGCAGCAGGAACCCAAACAAGACAAGGAGAATCAAAATGACAAATAATCTATTTAATGATACATATTCTGTGATGCGTAAGGCAGGGGAGAAATCTATATATGCTTTTGCTAAGTATTTCATGCCGGAACATTTAAAGTACCCACCTTCCCGGGCCCACCATGAGATATATGACTTGCTTCAGGAAATTACTCAGAAGCGTAACTGTAAGCTCGCCATAGCAGCGCCTAGAGATTTTGGTAAGTCGACTCTAATTACCCTCATCTATGTAATTTACACTATCTGCTATGCAAAAGAAAAGTTTATCGTGATATTAAGCAATACCTCATCGCAGGCAAAGCAGATTCTTGAGAACATCAGAAAGGAGCTAACCGAGAATGAGCGCTTGAAGGCTGCTTTTCCTAATATATTCGAGGCAGATGGCAGGCCTAAGCCACCGCGCTGGAGACAGGATGATATTATCACCAGAAATGGAGTTGAAATATTAGCTTTAGGTAGTGGCCAGCAGATCAGAGGAAGAAGATATGGCTCTGCCAGGCCTACGCTTATTGTCGCTGATGACGTGGAAAGCCCTGAGAATACATTCTCATCTGAATCAAGAGACAAGCTAAAGGATTGGTTTAGTAAGTCGGTATTGCGAGCAGGCTCGGAATCAACCAATATCCTATATATAGGTAATTTGTACCACCCATACTGCCTTTTGAGCGAATATGTTAACCCCGAACTAAACCCGGGGTGGGTAAGTAAGGTTTATAAGGCACTTATTGCCTGGCCTACTCGCATAGATCTCTGGGAGAAGTGGCGTAATATCTATAACAACCGTGAGAAGGTCGACAATATAAGCGGTATAGAGGCAGCGCTAAAGTATTATCAGGCTAATACGCAGGCTATGGATGAAGGAGCTGTGCTTCTTTGGCCTGAGCGTCACTCGCTGCATAATCTCATGATTGCACGTGAGGAGAACGAGATTTCCTTCATGAGCGAGCTAATGAACAGCCCACTTGACTCGAAGCTATGTATCTTTAATGCCGATGATCTTCACTATTGGGACGGCATATACCATAGCGTTGAGAATCTACTACATGCTTTGGGTGATAATGCGGAATTTTATGGAGCGTGCGATCCGTCTCTAGGGGGTCAAAACTTTAAAGGTGATTACTCGGCAATTGTTATTGTGGTTCGAGACAAACGAGATGGTATTTTGTACGTTATCGAAGCGGATATCAAGCGCCGGACTCCAACCGAGACAATAGATGACATCCTGGCCTATTGCCAGCGTTATAAATTCGTACGTTTCGCAGTTGAAATAAATCAGTTTCAGAAGATGTTGTATGACCAGCTCGTTGAGAGCGCAAGAAAGCAGAGCAAGTATGCACCATTTGAGCAAGTGACTAACACAAGCGACAAGGTAAAGCGCATACAAGCGTTGCAGCCGTTAGTGAAGAATGGTACGATCAAATTCGCTAAGTTCTTAAGGCTTTTGCTTGAGCAGATGAGATACTTTCCAAAAGGAAAGTATGATGACGGATTAGATGCGCTTGAGATGGCCGTACAGGTAGCTGCGGAGAAACCAAGGACGATAACTATGACAATAGTTGGAGGTGACAGAGACGATTGGTATGGCGACTACCATAGAAATCTTGGGTGGCCAAAAATATTCTAAGCCACGAAAAATATTGACAAATGATACAAGCGTGGTATACTTATATCCACAGATAGAAGTCGTCCCGATGTTGGAAGGGGTAAATCCCGGACGTTAAAAAAGAAAAACCTTCGAGTGGGTAAGTATGCCACCGAGGGTTTTTGTGTTTTATAAGACATATACGGCTTGTAGTTTAAGCCGATAACATAATTTCACAAGTTTTTGCACCTGGCGGATTGTTTCAATGGACAGTTTCATTTGTAGTAGCAGTCCTGTGTTTCAAGGGGGAACCTGGACTTTAAAAAAGTAAAACCTTCGCTAGCCATAATTTTGTGGCTGGCGGAGGTTTTTCTATTTTGAGGAGGGCGATATGGGAAGAATAGCAGGCATAACATTAGTTATGGTATTAGCTTGTTCATTAGCTTTTGCCGAAGAAAAGTATTTGGGAAGATTAAGTACAAACAAGATTGCCTCAGATTCTACAAGTAATCCTGTTGGTCAATACGGCAGCACTGTATCGCCAACTAGTATAAATAATCCTGTAGGCCAATTTGGAAGCTCTGTAAGCCCGAATAGCGCCCGTAATTCGCTTGCTACAGATACACCTAAGCTATATAGTCAGGATGGGCACTATTTAGGTAAGGTGAGCAGTAATACGCTAGATCCAGACTCGATAAGTAATCCTGTGGGAAGATATGGCAGTTCCGTATCTCCCGATAGCGTACATAATCCAGTAGGTCGTTATGGAAGCAGCGTCAGTTCTGAAAGCGCTAATAACCCATTAGCTACTAACGCACCGAAGATAATCTATGGAGGAAATGATGAGTAAAAGTAAAGACGTGTATATGAAGATAATGGCGTTGGTTGTATTGGGGGTCATGGTTGCAGTTCCGATGTATGCTCAAAACGCTGCAATCGATCAGGAGTTAGACGCGATTTATCAAAAAGCGTCGCATGCAATTGCCGAAAACAACATTGAGAAATCAGATTTTTATCTTGCTCGATATATGGGCCTCGCATTTACCAATGAAGATTCAAAGCATGGCTATAACGATCTAATTCCGCTATTTAAGCAGAGGAAAGATTTGGCCGGGTCAACCGCATTCATATCAGGTCAGTATACCGATGAATTCTTAGACTTCTATTTTCGCGCGCCGGGTTTAATGTGGAGCATTCCAGATGAAGGAGTCGATGAGAACACTCTTGAGTTTGAGGTAAACGCTAGTTCTGATGGCAAATATTTCGCATCGCTTGTTATTTCACCACGCCTTGAGACTTGGTCGGTAATAAAAAAAGATATCATGATTTCCGTAGTGCCTCTGGGCTCTAGTGTAAAACAGCCACGCATTGTTTCAGGCATTCTGAAGGACAATAAACCCTTAAGGCGGTTTCCGATAGTTGACCTTAATACTGATGATCACTTTTTGCATTATGTATGGCCTATTGAATTTTATGATTTGGATGGTGATGGTATCCCCGAAATATGGCTACGATATAATCTCGCATGGGCGGATGGTTTTTCTCAGCGCCTTGATATTTATAAGATCATAAACGATAGCAAGCTAGTGTTATTGAAACGATTTGAGGGGGAAGCTGAAGGTATTGCGCGAAGACTGCCTGATAATAAAGTTGAAGTCGGATATGGGTTTTCTGATAAACCTGGCGGGCATTTGTACTTTGACCAATACCATTTTGATATATTTGAATATAAAAATGGAGATTTTGTGAAGGCCTCCGAAAGGAACGAGCCCCACATACTGAGAAGCGATAGCTGGCATAAATATTATGGCTTTGATTAAACGGAGGAAAGGAAACAATATGCGTAATGTATTATTGATTTTAATAATTGTAAGCTGTATCGCGTCAAACTCATTTGCTAGTGGCATGAGTAGTATGGAGAAAGGGATCATTAGGCTTGAATATATAGGTAGGCAAGTTCAAGCAATAGAGAATGAACTGCGCTTATACTACATGGCTAAAATTGAGGACCGCCCTGACGTTGAGCCTGTTGATGATGTTAACCAATTAATTAAATTAAAGCAGGAACTAAGTGCGCTGGATTTGCCTCAAGAAATCGCCGATTTAAAACCAGACCTATTAGGGGTTATTGATAAGTTAATAGATAATTGTAATGGCATTCTAAAGAAGGATGAGAAAGCGCGAGACAAAGAATTTGATGATTTTTGGAAGGAGGTAGGCGCTTTTAATGACAAGCTGAAGTCGAAAATTGATAAGTACCTATCTATCCCGGAGCTCGGCATAGATTTTAGTTTGGCAAATGAAGAAACGCGGCTTTTTACTGATAGCAAAGACCAGACTGCATTTAAGCAGGCACTATCATATATTGACAAGAAAAAATATCAAGATGCTGTTAAGATCTTGGAGCCTCTTTTAAGCAAATATAAAAACAAGCCTGCCGAAGGCAGTATCATTGTTAGAATTGCTGATTGTTATATTGTTAAGGATAGCCCTTTGAGCCAGCGTGGAGGCAATGAAGAATATCTAATAGGCCTTCTGATCGATTTTATCAATCGAAAACAATATACTCCACAGATTCAACGCATTTATCTACAGTGGCGTACGCTAGAGCAATCTTATAACAACGGTGCTTCGAACTGGTCGACTATGCCAAACGATCATTATAACGAAGTACTATTGGGGGTGGCTGAGGCTATCGAGAGACATATAGACCAGCACCCAGATGATTATTGGGCAAAATATCAGCTATTATTGCTTATGGATACCCCAATAATCGAAAGGTGGGGTAGGGGTTATCAATATGGTAATACAATGGCCCTAGACTATGCATTCTTAAATGGAATGCTTAACAAGGAGTGAGTGAACAATGCCTATATTAAGAAAGATGTGCGCTGCTATGGCTTTAGCGAGTCTGTTGATTTGTGCAGAGGTTTATGCAGCGTCTGTTAGTGTTAAAGACGGCAACATTTTTTATATTAATAATGGAAAGAGCATGCAAATCACATCAAGTAATCATGATAATAACCCTATGCTACATCCAGATGGCAGGTGGATATACTTCATTCGTGGCTCTGAAGGTAAATGGGTTGGGGAAAAGTTCTATCCACGCGAAGGGGCAGTAGTTAAAGATGGGTTACTTCATGATGAGCTCTGGCGCGTTAAAACTGATGGTACCGGCGCAATTATGTTGTTTCGCTCAGAGCACGCAGCTATTGACGGTCCGGATCCAGACTACTCTGTTGCGCATATAAATAGTATGCAGCTTTCACCAGATGGCGATAAGGTATATTTCGAAGCCTCTGAGTGGGTGACATCAGATGCTTTATATGTAATGAACGCAGACGGTTCAAATGCAAAGATGTTAGGCCCTGGTAATGATACAAAGATAATTTTATCAGCTAGAACATTCGATGATCGAGAGAGTGACTATAAGGGGTACATTATCACAAATCAACACAGATATTTCCTATACGGTGGTTCTTATGATTGGTATTATTTGTTCACGCCTGACCTAAAAAAAGAAATAGCGCCTTTGGGAGATGATTTTGATTATTTTACAGAAATGGGTGATATAATATATACAGATCATAGTGAAAAGACCATTCAAAGAAGCGAAAAGATAAAGGGCTTATGAAAGAATATTGTCACTATCGGATGATTCTTTTAAATAGAAAAATATCATTCCTAGAATACAAAACCAAGGGCGAGGCATTTGCTAAAACCGAAACATTTCTACGGCCAGTTACATCCAAAAGCTTACCCAAGATTTATATTATAAAAAATCGCGGTGAAATCATATATATAGGGATTGCGTCACAAAGCATTGCAAACCGGCTGCGTTATGGGTTTAGTGCTAAGGGGAGAGGTGGATACCACGGATATCGATGGAGGGATTTAGTCGATAAAATTGATCTTCTGGTGTGGTGTTTTCCAGGCCAATCTATGCATTATGTAGAATCGATTGAAGCAGAAATAGTTTTTGCATTGCGTCGCGATACTGGTAAATGGCCAGCATTTCAGACAGAGATCCATTTTCATAATGTGACAGATGAAGAAAAGAAGCTGGCTTCTTCAATTTATAGTGAAGCGTCCAAAACTGCGTAGAAAATCTTATGCTAACCGACAATATATTCAAGTTGCTAAAGAAAGTAAGCAAAGACGAAGATCAGCTTTCCGCGGCTTTTGGTTTTTTGCTTAAAGAGGATAGTGAGATTCTGCGTCATTTCTTAAGCAAATTAGGGATTCAGCTTAATAAACAGGAACTAAAAAGAGTTGATATCGAAACGCTAGTTCCATATGTGTTTAAATCAAAAACTAGTATTATTGATCTCCAGTTAGAGATACCGGGCAAATATCTTATTTTTCTTGAGTCGAAAATAGTTCCAACCAAGACCGAGAGAATCATAGCTCAAATTAAGCCTTATAACGATATTCTCAGGCATAAAGAAGATGGGTACGAAGGCGGTACGCACTTAGTATATGTGGCGAAGGATTCGATAGATAAGCGGCAAATAGATAGCATACAAAGAAGCTTGTGTAGAAGCGCTAATGAATTTGAATTCTTTTCATGGGAAAATCTGTTAGCGCTAGTGGTGAGTTGTAAAAGAAAAAATAGGCGACTAATAGAATTATTTAGTGATTACATAGGAGACGCTATGCATAGTAAAAAAGTTATAAATGAGCAAAAAATCAAAAACATATCAGACGTTCTCGTCGTATTTACAAATCCCGCATTCTGGCAAATGACTCTCCAAAGAAATATAGTAGTGCAAAGCCGAAGTGGTCCTGATGCTCGCTACATAGCATTCCTTAGAACGCATTTACCTCGGGAAAGAAGCGGGATTACACATATAGCCGAAGTTGATTATACAGAATTAAGGCCAAGAAATGAGATGTTTGAAAAGGTAGACAAGGAAACAAGGTGTCAACTCGAGCAGCATATGAAAGCTCGAGATATCGATCTTGAAGGCCTACACAAAGCTTATATCCTAAAGCCAGGCTCATTAAAAAAGCTGCATCATAAAATTGATCATTACGGATCGGGGCCAATGGTTAAGTTTAGCGCAAAGATGGGTGACTTACTATGCGCGAAAACCACCAAAGATATCAAAAAAGGTAAAAAAGTATAAATTCCTATGTCGATGAATAAAATAGCATGTTTCATAGCTATGGCTTTCGACCATCCTGATACAGACAAAATCTACGATAGTATTTTGTTACCCATGTTAAAAAGCAAGAATATTGCTGCTCGAAGGATTGATCGCATACAGCATAATGATGATATTACTACTCGAATTATAGAAGAAATTAATTCTGCAGACTTTTGTATTGCAGACTTAACATTCGCGCGACCAAGCGTGTATTATGAGGCTGGGTATGCAGAGAGAGGCATACCCGTTATCTATATTATGCGAAAAGATCATTTTAAGCATAAGCCGGAGGATGAGCACGGTAATTTTAGAGCGCATTTTGACGTACAGGTAAAGAATATTATACCGTGGGTTAGTTACAATGACGCTGTCTTTAAAAAGAAGCTCAGGAAAAGAATAGAATACATAATGAGGCCCATTGAGAAGATGCGGAAAGAAATAGCAGTTCTAGATAACGAAAAACTTCATTTTGCTTCTTTATCGTTATTCGAAAAAGTTCAATATTGTAAGACAGAATTAGAAAGTTATTTTAGGAAATATAAATTTCATAAGTTTCCTAGAGAAAGGGAAGGGGATAGGCATAGTACTAGAGAAGAGAAAAGAGATGCGCAGTATTTAGTCAAAGGGCAAACTGGTTTTTATTCCGATAATCTGGTTTTTTGGAAACCATCCAAAAGTATTCTTCGCAATATTGGGTCTCACTATACCTACTGGTTTGGTGTAGGGAGTATTTATAAAACAATCCTAGAGAAATGCAGGAAGAATATCACTGGTCTCATATATTTTAGTGTAATAGTTTCTCCTAACAAGGTTTTAGCTAGTAGTATCGCAGAAGCCCTGAGTGGATATAGAAATGCAGCCTATAAAGATCTAAAGTACTTTTTTGTTGATGTTCGTAAAGAGCCGATCGAAATATCGAAAAATAAGACAGTCAAACTGAAAATAACCTCTCTATTCATTGTAATAGATAATGTTCAGTCCAAGCGAGATTTATCGCTAAAATATAACCAAATATTTGATTTTGTTGTTGATCAATCCGATAGGCTATTATCGAGAAGGTATTAGTATGTTGAAATGTCCACCTATTTGAAGAGGACATTAGCTATCAATTTGTATCTAAAAGAGTTGCATCATTCCTGGACAAAAAAGACAGGACAAATCGGACATTTTTCATAGGGACCATACTATGAGAATAGCGGAATTTCATTGATAACAAGGGTATTTCGGCTATAATAGATACTTGAGGATTTACATAGGTCTGTCCCCAGGTGAGAAGGGGAGCGACCCCATCCGCCTTCGCATTCAAGGCGTAAAGTGACAGAATGCTTCGGCGGATTTTATCCGCCATAGCCATCATGCTATAATATGCTGAAGGCGACGGCGGATGAGCCCGCCGAAGCATTCTGTTGCGCTCCGTTGAATGCGAAGGCGGGCCACTAAACTTCGTCGGATTGACTAATAATCTCGATCGACGCATCGAAGAACACGACAAAACCTCGAGCGCACATTAACTCATGCGAGTGGGACCCCAATTTTAAGAACCCGTTTAATTCAACCGGATAATTAAGAAGGGAGGGTTGTTATGCAGGCAACGTTAGATAAGGTATATGGCTATATAATACAGTATGGCTTAAGCTTATTAGCGGCCATATTGATCTTTGTGATCGGTAAATGGGTCGCTAAAATTGTCGCCGGCCTTATCGAGAAAACGATGCAGAAATCAAAGGTGGAAACTACCCTCGCCTCGTTTGCAAAAAATATGATTTACTATGCAATACTGATATTTGTGATAATTGCCGCTCTCGGCAAGCTCGGTATACAGACTAGTTCCTTTGTCGCAATTATCGGCGCGGCAGGCTTGGCTGTAGGTTTGGCGCTTCAGGGATCACTTGCGAATTTTGCGGCGGGAGTTATGATCATCATGTTTGAACCATTTAAAGCGGGCGATGCTATAGAAGCAGGAGGGGCAAGTGGTACGGTCAAGGAGATTCAGATATTCAGCACGATCCTGACAGCCGAAGATAAGAAGATCATCGTGCCGAATTCCAAAATTACCGGCGATAAGATAGTAGTACACAAAAAATAAAATTCGGTAACAGAAAGGAGGCAACCATGATGAAAAGGATAGCCGTATGGATCATAGCAGTTATGTTTTTTGCCGGCACGACGCCGATATTTGCTGCAGATGAAAGCAAAGGCGGCCCCGATCCCAACAAAGAAGCATATGAACACGCCAGTGAAAAAGCAAGATTTAAGAGAACTGAAGATTTGAAGGATAAAGATGCTATAAAAGCCGCAAAGAAAGCAGAGAAGGAAGCGGAAAGAGCCAAGAGGGAAGCCGAGAAGGCAAAAAGAAAGGCCGAGAAAGAAGCGAAGAAAAAACAAAAAGAGATGGAAAGAAAAGCTAAGAAGACGAAGAAAGAATTTGGTAAATAAAATTTTCATGGAGGGCATCAGGAAGCGCGCGCATTGCTCGAGAAGGCAAAGAACGCATTAGCTGCGCAGGCGAAAGCTAAGATGGAAGATGTGAAGAAACAGCTCGGCAGTTTTGGTAAGTAACATCCGAAATCGAAGAGGAGGTAGCTATGGGGGCATTGATAGGGCTTGTTGTATTGGTATTGGATATTATTGCTATCGTTGATGTCGCGAAGAGCTCCGTAGATACAGGGAAAAAAGCGTTATGGATCATATTGGTGCTCGTATTGCCTGTTATAGGCATGGTCCTCTACTTCCTGATCGGAAAGAAGAAATAGTTTAGGATCGTTTTAGTAGAATGGCAAAATGTCCGCCTATATATCCAAAATTTTTTGCTGCTTGAAATAAAAATGATTTCGTGATTTAATAGGAACGTTGTTATGTGGGGAGGTCGTAAAGCGGCCTGAGAGTTCCGCACGCGCTCTTCAAGCGCAGAGCGGATTACCCGATGAACCTGATTCTGCTATGCCCGTCACCGGTTAGGCGGTGGTAGGGCTTCGCAGGAATCATTACTACGAAGCTCAAAGCCGGATGGCTTTGAGCGAAGTAGAATGATCTGGATAATACCAGCGGAGGGAGAGGGGGCATGAGAACTGATAACCTTTATGCGATCGGCATAAGGGTTTTTTATTTTTCCGCAGCTATTCTCCGGATCTACTGAAATAGGGGGGGATATGTTTAAGAAGATAACGGAGTCTCAGGTAAGCAGGGCTATCGTAGGTGAGTTTACCAAGTGGTTTAATGAGTATATCGTTTCTGACGTTATGGTGGTAGGTGGCGGCCCCAGCGGCCTTATCGCAGCGCGCGATTTAGCTAATGCAGGCCTCAAAACGCTTATCATAGAAAGTAACAACTATATAGGAGGCGGCTTCTGGATCGGTGGTTATTTTATGAATACCCTGACCTTCAGGGCTCCGTCAGACACTATCCTTGATGAATTAAAGATAACTTATAAAGAGGTAGAGGACGGCTTATTCGTTGCGGATGGTCCTACCGCTTGCTCAAAGCTTATCTCCGCGACTTGCGATTCAGGCGCTAAAATACTGAACCTGACCAAGTTTGACGATGTTGTCCATCGCAATAACAGGGTTGAGGGTGCGGTCATTAACTGGTCGCCGGTCTCAGCCCTGCCAAGGCAGATCACCTGCGTAGATCCTATCGCCTTGGAGTCAAAGGTTGTGATTGATGCCACAGGCCACGATGCCTGGGTAGCCAAGAGCCTTGAGAAGAGAGGGCTCTTAAAGATCCAGACATACGGGCCTATGGATGTGTGTACATCGGAAGATCTCGTGGTCGAAAAGACAGGCGAAGTATATCCGGGCTTATATGTCATGGGTATGGCCGCGGCCACCGTTTATGGCATACCCCGCATGGGTCCCACGTTTGGAGGGATGCTCTTCTCCGGCAGGAAGGCGGCAGGAGAGATAATAAAAAGATTGACCTAATCCCGAACAAAATATTTTAAATAAAGAGTTGACATATCTCAAAAATGGTGTATACTCTACTATGTTAGTAGAGATAGTAGATATGGGAGGTTACTATGCGAGTAACATATAGAGGAGATTATGCCCTTAAGGCAGTTCTCGATTTGGCCCTGAACTATGGCAAAGATGTAGTGACGATCCATGAGTTGGCCAAACACATAGACGCGCCTATCAAGTTCCTGGAACAGGTCCTGCTGGATCTGAAGAAGGGCGGTTTTGTGGAGTCCAGGCGCGGCAGTGTAGGCGGCTATTTATTATCCAGGCCGCCCGGTAAGATAACGGTGGGAGAGGTGATAAGATTTATCGATGGTCCCATAGAGCCCGTTTCATGCGCAAGACAGGGATATTCCAACTGTGGCGATATGCATAAATGTGCGTTTAGAAAGGTGTGGCAGGATGTCACTAAGGCGACTTCAGATATTATCGACAACGTGACTTTTGAAGCCCTGGCTTTCGAGGTCAGTATGGCCCAACAAATACCGGCTTATTCTATTTAGAGGAACAGCGAGATGACAGTTTATTCTTACAGTATGATGATGTGTAGTATGGACATGCGATGCCCTCGCGGCGCGGAGGGACATTTTATGCGATAGAGTGTATTATCACATAGGAATGATCAACCCGCTGCTTGAGGGCAAATTGTAAAGCAGCGGGTTTTTTGTTGAAAATAAATGATATAGATTGTGAGCAGTAGAAATGAGGAGGGCTTTTCGTGATTTTTGATAAGCATTGGCGCAGCATAGCTAAAGCCGCATCCTGGAGGTTGACCGGTACAATCGATACAATAGTTGTATCGTGGATTATTACAGGTCATTTCAAGATGGCGCTTTCGATCGGGTTCGTCGAAGTTTTTACGAAGATAACCTTGTATTATCTCCATGAGCGGTTCTGGAACAGGGTGAAGGCTGGACGTGTCGTTGCCGACTATCAAATATAAAAAGGAGGATAAGATGAGTATTTTGGACAATAAATATGATTTGAAGCATCTGGTGGAAACATTGAACTTCAAAGAAAAGGTGGAAAGATCAAAGCAGTTGATAAAGGAAGCCTATGCGCGTTATGGCGATGGGCTCGTGGTAGCGAATTCGCTAGGAAAGGATTCCGTCGCCGTATGGGACCTTGCAAAACGGGTGAATACAAAAATACGAGGGTTTATTGTCACAACAAGGTTTAAGCCTAAAGAAACAGTGCGGTTCATGGATGAGATCGTAAAAAAATACCCTGAGACGAAGGTGTATAAGAACGATCTTCCGATTGCGGATAAGCTCTACGAAACCGATCCGGACAGGTGTTGCGATATATTGAAAGTAGAACCGGTAAAACGCGCAATAGAGGAGATGGGTGTCAATTGTTGGGTTACGGGCCTTCGTTGCACCGAGGGAAGGACGCGCACCGATTTCCAGGAGGTAGAGGAGAGAGATAAGGGGTTGATAAAGCTCAATCCGATACTGATCTGGAAAGAACGGGAGGTCTGGCAGTATCTGGCTCTCTACAGGGTGCCCGTTAATCAGCTTTACGCGGAAGGCTACCGGTCACTCGGCTGCTCTCCGTGTACCAAGATCACGAACGACGACAACGAGCGCGCCGGCCGCTGGATAGGTACATCGAAGTGCGGTGGCGAGTGCGGTATACATACTAGACCTTTGAAATCAAGGAAATGATTGAATGAAATGCTATCCGATAGCGGTAAAGATAAACGATAAGAAAGCTATAGTGGCCGGAGGAGGAAAGATCGCGACACGCAAAGCCTTGTCACTGATAAGTGCCGGCGCTTGCGTTACGGTAATCGCGCCCGAAACAACGGAAAGACTGCGCGGTCTGGTAAAAATGGGCCGTATCAAATGGGTAAGACGGCTGGTCAAGAGACAGGACGTGAAAAGTGCGTATATGGTGATAGCGGCCACGTCGGACAAACTTGTTAACAGAGAAGTGAGCGCATGGGCGCGCGAAGAAAGAATGCTGGTAAATGCAGTGGACGATCCGAAGTGGAGCAATTTCGTATCACCGGCCGTGTTAAAGAAAAAGAGAGCGATAGTAGCTGTTTATACTGATGGGAGGGATCCGGTATTGAGCCGGGATCTCAAAAATTTTCTGAAGGAGCACTGGGATGTATTTCTATCTTATAGGAATAGACCACAAAATAGCGCCCATTGATATACGGGAAGCCGTATACTGGAAACGGGCAGAGATAAACGGATTTTTGGCGGAACATACCAAGGGCCGCGCAGAAACATTTTCTACCTGCAACCGTTTTGAGGTCTACGGCACTGCCGAGAACGCCGCTGATGTAGAAAAGACGGCCAATGCTTTAAAAAGCCGCTTCGCTCCGCTCTTTAAAAGGGCCTATGTTTCCTATGGCGAAAATAACGTTTTAAGGCATTTGGTGCGTCTTGCCGCAGGCCTTGAGTCCGAGATCACGGGAGAGCTACAGATATATAGACAGATAGGCACCTGGGCAGGCCGGCAGGATTTCCCCGAAGCCTTAGGCAACCTGGTACACGATGCATTGTTGGCAGCCCATGATATAAGGATGAAGAACGGGCTGAATAAGCCTGAAAAAAATATAGCAGTTCTTATATATGACAGGATACTGACAGAGCTGGAGCTTGATAGGCCTTTAAATATAATCGTGATAGGTACGGGAAATATCGCAGCTCTCTTTACCGAATATAAGCCGCACTACGCAAGGCTCTCTTTTGCGGCACGCAAGAATATCCTAAAGGCCTCCGGCCTTGCGGAAATGTCCGGCGGTGCCTCATTTTTCTTAAAAGAATTGCCAGGCCGCCTTGTGGATGCAGATGTTTTAATAAGTGCTACGGCAAGCCCGCACAGGATTTTGGGTAAGAACTATTTTTTGAAGATAGCGATGTTGCGCAAAAAGGACTTATATGTTTACGATCTCGCGCTGCCACGCGACATAGAGCCTGCTGTAAAGGATGTAGAGAGGATCGTATTGAGAAACATGGATGAGGTAACTTTAAATGCTGACGTTAAAAATAGGCACGCGTCCGAGTCCTTTAGCCGTTAAACAGGTTGAAGAGATAAAATCTCTTTTGCCGTCCGTGCGTTTCGAGGTGATGAGGATTAAAACGCGCGGGGACACGGACAAGACCTCATCTCTGGCCGGCAGGGAGGACAGTGACTTCTTCACGCGCGAGATCGAAGAGGCCCTACTGGATGGCCGGATCGACGCGGCGGTGCACAGCGCCAAGGATCTTGAGACTGTAATGCCCCGCAAATTGTGCATAGCGGCTACAACGCGCTCGATCAGCCATTTCGAATGCCTCGTATCGAGAGAAGGCCTTACTTTAGAAAGGCTGCCGGCCGGAGCCATTGTCGGAACGAGCAGTCGTAAACGTAAAGAGGCTGTTATTCGTTTCAGACCTGATCTAGTCGTAAAAGACATACGAGGCAACATCGATGAAAGGCTGGAACAATTGGATAGCGGGAAGTTTGACGCTATTATCGTAGCGCATGCCGCATTGATAAGACTTGGGCTTGAACACAGGATCACGGAGATTATACCAAGACAAATCATAGAACCGCACCCTCTGCAAGGCAGCCTGGCAGTCCAGGTGCGTACTGACAGGAAAGATCTGTTAAGGGTCTTCAGGGGTATAGATGCTAACTAAGAATGGTAAGGTATATATAGTCGGGGCAGGTCCAGGAGACCCGGAGCTTATTACGGTAAAGGCCGTAAAGGCTTTGAATAAGGCCGATGTTGTCATATATGATTTTCTGGCGAATACCGGGTTGCTCACTTTGGCTAAAAAAAGATCCGAGAAAATATGTGTGGGTAAATCGGACGGCTTCCATCTTTTAGAACAGGGCGCGATAAATAAATTGCTGTTCGATAAAGCAAGGAAAGGCAATAACGTAGTACGCCTGAAGGGCGGCGACCCTCTCGTCTTCAGCAGGGGCGTTGAAGAAACGCTCTATTTAAGAAAGAAAGGTGTAGATTTTGAGATCATACAGGGTATAACGTCCGCATTCGCGGCCCCGGAAAGCTTCGGGATCCCGTTAACGCGTAGAGGCATATATTCCTCTGTTGCCGTTCTGACGGGAAGAAAATCAAACGGCAAGCCGCTTGACGCGCCGGAGTGCGATACTCTAGTATATCTGATGGCGGTGGCAAATATAGAAAATGTCATCAATGCTGTGCTCAGATCCGGCAGGAGCAGGAAGACCCCGTGCGCTTTTATCGAAAGAGCGACTACAGGTAAAGAGAGGATCGTAGAAGGGAATCTCGCTAATATAACGAAAAAAGCGAAAGAAGAGCAGGTCAGGTCTCCGGCAGTATTTATTGTCGGAGGCGTCGTGAAGTACGGGAGGCGGCTATATGGCCATAAGTATAAAAACAGATGATCTGATCTGTCCATATTTTGTGACCGGCGGCAAAGGTATAGAAGAGAGGATAAGGTCTTTTCCCGGGCAGTTCAGATTTTCCATAGATAGGTTGGCGAAAGATATGGATGGGCTTGCCGGTTCAGGCATAAACAAGGTATTGATCTTCGGTGTTCCTGCCGGTAAAGATGGACAGGGAAGTTTCGCGTATTTGAAAAATAACATAGTCAGCTCGGCTGTCCGGGAGATAAAAAAACGCTTTCCTCGGTTAAAGGTTATGACGGATGTCTGCCTGTGCGCCTATACGAACCACGGTCATTGCGGGATACTGAAAGGACGAGATAAACAAATTGACAACAAGGCGACGCTCGAAACTCTTTCAAGGATCGCGGTGGCGCATGCAGAGGCGGGCGCAGATTATGTAGCTCCGTCAGCGATGGCAAAAGGACAGGTCAAAGCTATACGGAAAGCTCTGGATGGAAACGGGCATAGGAAGACGAAGATAATGGGGTATTCCGCAAAATTTGCGTCTAATTTTTATGGCCCATTCAGGAATGCGGCCAAATCAGCCCCTGCATTCGGTGACAGACGCGCCTATCAGCTTAATTACCGGGACAGGAAAAATGCCTTGCGCGAAATAGGAGATGATATCGGGGAAGGCGCGGATATTGTTATGGTCAAGCCTGCCCTCAGTTATCTCGATATCATCAGAGAGACACGATCAGAGTATAGTATACCGCTTGCCGCCTATAACGTGAGCGGAGAATACGCTTTTGTAAAGCATGGGGTCAGGCAAGGCCTATGGCGCGAGAAGGAGATAGTATTCGAGATAGTATCCTCGATAAAACGCGCAGGCGCGGATCTCATCATTACATATCATGCAAGGGATATAGCGCGATGGCTAAAAAAACCGTAAATTCAAAATTATTCAGGACGGCGCAAAAATATCTGGTGGGCGGCGTGGATAGCCCTGTGCGCGCCTTCAATTATGTAGACCGTGATCCGATTATAATAAAAAAAGGCCGCGGTTCAAAGGTCTATGACCATGATGATAATGAGTATATCGATTACGTGCTTTCGTGGGGAAGTCTAATCCTGGGACACGCGCTACCCGAGGTCGTGAATGCGGTCAAAGCTACCGCTTGCGGTGGTTTTAGTTTTGGAGCCACTAATATAAAAGAAGTAGAATTAGCGAAATTTATACGTGCGGCAATACCATTTGCCGAGAAGATCAGGTTTGTCAACTCAGGCACAGAAGCCGTAATGGGCGCAGTAAGACTTGCTAGAGGTTATACAGGAAGAGACAAGATTATAAAGTTTGAGAACGCTTATCACGGCCATGCAGATTACCTGCTTACTAAAAGCGGCTCAGGGCTTGCGACGCTTGGCATCCCGTCAAGTGCGGGTGTCCCCAGGGATTTCACCAAACACACGATCGTTGCGCCTCTTAACGACATCACGGCCGTAGAAAGTATCTTTAAAAGATCGGGCAGCTCGGTCGCGGCTGTATTGATTGAGCCTGTCGGCGGTAATTACGGCGTTATTCCGCCGGATATAGATTATTTAAAGAGACTGAGAAAAGTGACTGCAAAATATGGGGCACTATTGATTTTTGATGAAGTCATCACCGGTTTTCGTTTTGGATTTGGTTCGGCCGCCCGGAAATTCGGCGTTATCCCTGACCTTATCGTGCTGGGCAAGATCATAGGAGGGGGCCTGCCGATTGGCGCATACGGCGGCCGTGAAAAGATCATGAGGCATCTGGCGCCAATCGGTGCGGTATACCAGGCATCGACGTTTGCAGGCAACCCAGTCGTGGCGCAATCAGGTCTAGCAACTCTCAAGGCGCTTAAGAAAAAGGAGGATAATTACGGGAAGATCGAAGATCTCGCAAAATACCTTGTCATGAATATATGGAGGATGGCTGGAAAATATAATGCGGTCTTAAAGATCGATTCATATGGCAGCATCTTCAGCCTTAAGTTTGCAAAAAAGAGCGATTTCAAGCTCTTCTATAGGACTATGCTGGAGAAGGGCGTGTATCTGGCGCCTTCTGAGTTTGAGGCAAACTTTCTGTCGTTCGCGCATACCAAAAAGGATATCGAAAGCACCATAAAGGCCGCCGACGCGGCATTCAGGAGGATCATAAGATGACGCCGGAGAATATCGATTACGATGATCTAAAAAAACGCGGCTTCTTAAAACAAAAACAGGAGGGATTCTTTGTTTTAAGGGCCAGGATGCCGGCAACCGGCGTATTTTCCGACGCACAACTTACGGCCCTGGCCGGGATATCGCGAAGATACGCCCGGGGGATCGTGCATGCCACGACACGGCAGGGGCTCGAGATACCGTTTGTTAAATATGAGGATATAAAAGCAGTCGAAAATGAGACCGTTTCAGCCGGCATCGATACAGGCACATCAGGGCCGAGGCTCAGGGTGACAACGGTATGCCCCGGCAATAACTGGTGCAAACAGGGTCTCGTAAATACATTTTCTCTGGCCTCCAGAATTGAAAAAGAGTTGGGCTTGAAGTGCGGCTTAGGCTTGCCTCATAAATTTAAAATAGCTATATCCGGCTGTCCCAATGCCTGCACGCGGCCGCAAGCCACCGAAATAGGGGTACATGGCCAGTTTGATAGCGCGGCGAAAGGGATCGGCTATATAATCTATATCGGAGGCAGCGGAGGCAGGACACCCAGGACCGGCATTAAACTTGATAAAATTTATACTGAAAACGAGGTCTTGCATATTATAGAAAAGGCAGCAAAATTTTATAAAGATCATGCCAGATCAAGACAGCGGCTCGGGGCATTGATCGAGGAATCGGGGAAAGACGATTTTCTAAAGGAAATATGTTAATATAGTTTGTCGCTCTACCATCATAGAGATATAATATATGTATGAAACTCCAAAATAGATCGCTTTTCATTGCAGTGGTTACTTCGCTGTCTCTCAATGGCACGGTGTTCGCCAGCGATTTCCTTTTCTATAAAGAACTCAATCTTATTGGCGGACATTCTCAAAAGAAGGGCTGGGTTGGGCATACACAGGAATTATCGAATTCAGCCGGGTTCGAGCATTTCGGAAAATTTTCCAGTGATTATGGCGATTTCTTGACAACCGATTTACAGGTTCGCGGCGCTTATGATCCCAATCAGCCGTTCAGCGATGCCGTGTCATGCGAGATCCATAACGCCTGGGCGGAGTACAGGGCAAATAACGCTCTTAAGATAAAGGCCGGGCATTTTGAGCCGGCGTTCGGATTAGAACAGGTGATAGACGTTCATAGCACAATCCTGCAGACCTTGGCGATGGAAAACATTGGGTTTACCAGGGATTGGGGAGCAGGGCTCAGGGGTTCATTAGCCGCATTTGACTATTGGGTGGCCTTGACGCTCGGTTCGGGGATGAGCATACGCAGGATCGACTCAAGCTATCTTGTTTCGGTCCGCGTAGGAACGCCGGCCGGGAGAGAATTTCAATACGGTGTTTCGGCCCTTTACGGAAATGCACTGGAGACGGAAGGGATGTCTACGTTTCCCAAGAATCGTCTTTTATCGAACGAGGCGATGCAAAAACAGCGGATAGGATTCGATCTTCTTTATAATTGGAATTCATTCATCCTTAAAGGAGAAGGAGCTTTTGGCGTAAATAATAATAATAATGTGATGGGGTATCTGGTTGAAGCTGATTATACGCCGCCGAAAAGTCAAAACTGGGAATTTGAAATGCAATTTAAGTCTTTCGTGAATGACCTGGGTGCGAGTCGAACGGATGACTCTACGCTAAGCGTAGGGATTTCATATAAATCAAGCCAGGCAATCACGCTTCGCGCCGCGTTTACCCATGACCTTAACCAATATCACAAAGAGAGGGACACCGGATTTACGGTGCAATTCTATTACTATGGAAAATAAAGCGCAGGGAGTAATGTCCATAATCCTGATCAACGTTTCAATTATAAGCTTCGTTTACGGTATTTCTTTTGCAGCAATCGGTTGTGAGCTGAATGACCCTGATAGGGATATTCAGAAACTTTTCCCGCAATCGACCGGCTATAAGACAGACTATTTCACGATACAAGAGAAAGGCGGGGAGAAGTTAAAAAAAGAGGTTGAAGAAAAGTTGGGCGATATATTTGATCCCGTTTATGAAAGTCTGGATGTTCCATACTCATATTATACAGTTCTTAACGGCAAAGACGTCATAGGATATGTGCACGGAGTTAACCAGAAAGGTATTTTTGGTACGCTACAGATAATTCTTGCCACTGATCCTAGCGGCAGGATAATCGGTTTTTATTATCAGAAGATATCTTCTCCGGAGGCTCAGAAATTCAGAGGCAATGCTTTTACAAACCAGTTCGTTGGTCTTACTCTGGCGGACTTTTATCAGTCCAGTGACCCAAATGGTAAAGTGGCAGCAATAAAAGACCCGGCAGAAAAAAATCACGAGGATTTTAAAGCAACGGTCAGGGGTACAAAGAAGAACCTTATCTTGCTCGATACATTTCTTTTAGGAGGTGCGCAAAAATGAGTATAAAAAATTTAATTATACGGGTATCAATATTTATGGTTATCGCGGCAATCACCGGTTGCGGCCGACTTGAGACTTACGGAGAGAAGATCTCAAACCGGAATGTTACCGCAATAAAAAATATAGTCATGCACCCGCAGGATTATGAAGGTAAGGCGGTAACTGTGGAAGGGAGGATAGCTCTCGTATGCGAGACAGGGTGCTGGTTTAATCTGGAGGATGAAGGGGCTGCGATATATACAGATCTTGCGCCTTCAGGGTTCGCCATCCCGCAGAATGTCGGCAGGAAGGCGATCGCGGAAGGCAGGATATCGATAGAATCCGGCAAATTGATATTGACCGCAAGAGGGGTGGAGATACGATGAATATATTTTCAGTTTCCCTTAAAAATCTGACGCGGAAAAAGGTCCGCACGGTTTTGACCATCGGCGGCGTGGCGATAGCCATAGCGGTCCTGGTCAGTCTATGGGGATTCGATACGGGTTATCAAAGGTCGCTCAATAACGACATCGATAAGATGGGTTATCAGGTGCTGGTTACCGCGAAGGGGTGTCCTTATGAAGCCGCGACTCTGATGCTGCAGGGCGGCGGCGGATTGCGTTATATGGACGAAGATGTCTATAAACGGATATCGAGCGATACCAGGATCGATAAGATAACTCCTCAGCTTGTGGCAACAGCGTATGACCCCGGAAAACAGTCCGGCAGCGGCGGAATATCGCTATACATGGGTGTAGCGGATTCATATTTAACCCTGAAGCCGTGGTCAAAGTTCAATTCCGGAAAGTGGTTTTCAAGTGATAATGCCGATGAAGCCATAATGGGTTATGAGGTCGCCGAATATGAACAGCGTTCCGTAGGAGATAAGATATTCATACCGGGCAGGAACGAGGTGCTTACCGTTGTCGGCATCTTTGAAAGGAACGGCACACAAGACGACGGAATCATATTTTTACCGCTCAACGTAGCCCAGAAGATATTCGAAGTCCCGGATAAACTGACGGGAATAGGCATAAAACTGAAAGATATGGCCCAGTTGTCGAAATTCGAGGAAGACCTGTATAACGAACCCGGGATACAGGTCATCAGCCTTGCTCAGGTAAAAGGGACAATTCTTAATCTTGTCTCATCGGCTAAAGCTATGACGGGCTCGATCGCATTGATAGCCGTTATCATTGCTGTCATAGGGGTTGTAAATACGATATTGATGTCAGTATTCGAACGCACCGGTGAAATAGGCGTTATGAAAGCTATCGGCGCTTCCCGTCTGGATATATTCAAGATCATATGGGTGGAGACGACGCTCATCTGTATCTTCGGAGGCGCTCTGGGAAATATAATAGCTTTATTAGGCGGCAAGACGATCGAGTATGTGCTGAAATCGGTATTGCCATACGCTCCCAAAGGCCATCTCGTCGTTATCACGCCGCATATACTAACTCTTTCATTCTTCGGCGCGGTAATCATGGGACTCGTTGCGGGTCTTTATCCGGCTTTCAGGGCGTCTTCCATGAAGCCCATAGAAGCTATTCGAAAGGGGGAATAGCTTATGCGAAAAACCATTATAAAAGCCTCAGGATTGAAGAAGGTTTATATACGCGGTACCGAAGAGGTCTATGCTGTGAATGGTATCGGCCTGGAGATACATGACGGTGATTTTATCGCGCTTATGGGCCCGTCCGGGTCAGGTAAAACAACTCTCTTGGATCTTATAGGCTGCCTGGATAATATTTCTTCAGGCAGGCTTGAGGTGTTCGGGAAAGATGTATCGAATGTGAAAGAGCATGATCTGGTTGGCCTGAGGCGCGGCCACATAGGATTTATATTTCAGGATTTTCTGCTAATACCGAGTTTAACAGCTATTGAAAACGTAGAACTTTCTCTCTATTTCGCGAGGCGCCCGCAGGAAAGGAGAAAACTGCTGCAGCTATTCGAAAAGGTCGGCCTCGGGCATCGCGTTGATCACTTGCCAAAGGAGATGTCCGGCGGAGAAAGGCAAAGGGTGGCAATCGCCAGGGCACTGGCAGTGTCTCCAAAATTCCTCATTGCAGATGAGCCGACAGGAAATCTTGATACCAGAAGCTCCCAGGAGATATTCGATATTTTTAAAAAGATAAACAAGGAAGAAGGCTTAACAATAATTTTAGCTACTCATAATCCTAAGCTCGGCTTCCAGGCCGATCGTATAATCTATTTGAAGGACGGAAAGGTAGTTTCTGAAGAAGAATCAAGTTTGAAAATATGAAAATTCGAGAAATATGTTCTACTTTATGATCCGCTGGGCTGCCGTTATCTTCTTTAAACTGTGCCTATGGGCCAAGGTTTATGGAAGTGAGCACATACCCGCCAAGGGGGCGTTCATATTTGCCGCGAACCATTCGAGCTATCTCGATCCGCTTCTGATGTCGGCGTCCACGAGCCGGCCGCTCCATTTTATCGCCCGCGACAAGCTGCTGTCTTATCCGCTGATGGGTTGGGTCTTAAAGCACGCTAACACGATCCCGGTCAAAAGACACGGCGGGGACTTAAGCGCGATAAAGAATTCGCTGCGGTTGCTTGCAAAAGGCAAGGTTCTCGCCATCTTCCCCGAGGGTGTCCGGACTAAGGACCGAAAGATACACCGGGCGAAATTCGGTATCGGGATGCTTGTGTACATGGCAAAAGTGCCCGTCGTGCCCGCGTACATAGAAGGCACGTTTGACGCATTGCCGCGCAGAGTGAGAACGTTCAAGCGCCGTCCCGTGAGGATATATATCGGCAAACCGATCTATTTCACGAAAGAATGTGCCGGAGAGCAGACCAGAGAGGCATATCAACTGATAAGTGATGAGATCATGCGGGAGATCGCAGGGCTTGATCCTCGGTAAAATAGTCATAAAGGAGGTGCTGTGTGTCTATAGTAAAAGAGTTCAAGGATTTTGCGATAAAAGGCAATGCGGTGGATATGGCGGTGGGTATTATAATAGGGGCTTCTTTCGGTAAGATCATCAGCTCTTTGGTCAACGACATAATCATGCCGCCCCTGGGGTTATTGATCGGCGGGGTGGATTTCAAGAACCTCAAGATAATCCTTAAGGCAGCGACCGATAATGCCCCGGCGGTCTCCATTAATTACGGGCAGTTCATAAATACGACCATCGATTTCCTGATCGTGGCATCCGCCATTTTTGTGGTGGTTAGAGGCATCAGCAGGTTAAAGAAATAGACATAACACCCGGCGCAAGGAGCAGGAATGGATCTCGCAGGACGGAAAACGGATGATAGGTCCGGCCTGAGACGGCTGGCCTATCAGTTCATCATCCTGATGGGGCTTATCAGCCTTTTCGGAGATATCGTCTATGAGGGGGGCAGGAGCATAATAGGGCCTTACCTGTCTACGCTGGGCGCGAGCGCCGCTATAGTAGGCCTCATAGCAGGTATAGGCGAATTCGCCGGTTATTTCCTCAGGCTTCCATTCGGCTATTTAGCCGATCGCAGCAGGGCCTACTGGCCGTTGACGATACTGGGCTATGGTCTGATCCTGGCCGTCCCATTATTGGGCTTTGCCGGCTCATGGCAGATCGCCGCGGTCTTTATCATCGCGGAGCGTCTTGGTAAAGCGATCAGAAGTCCGGCAAGGGACGCCATGCTTTCCTATGCTACCAAGCATGTAGGAAGGGGTTTTGGGTTCGGGCTTCATGAAGCGATGGACCAGATCGGCGCCATTATCGGCCCGCTCTTTTTCAGCGCCGTCTTCCTTTTAAAAGGCAGTTACAGGCAGGGTTTTTCTATTTTATGGGCGCCGGCCATATTGGTCTTGCTTATTCTCATGATCGCGAGGAGAAAGGTCGCTTCTCCGCAGGAGCTGGAGATGCCCCGGGAAACGGCCGCGGATGTGAAAAAGGAAAAACTCCCGCACCAATTCTGGATATATGTAATATTCATCTTCTTGAGCGTGGCCGGGCTTGTAAATTTTCCGCTTATAGCATATCACATCAACGCGAAAAATGTCGTTGCCACGTTCCAGATACCTTTATTGTATGCGGCCGCGATGGCCCTTGACGGCATAGCCGCCCTTATTATAGGCAGGATCTATGATAAGGCCGGGTTAAGGTCGCTCATGGTGATCCCTTTCATAACGTTCCCTGTATCTTTTTTGGGGTTTTCCGGAAGCTATGGTTCAGTGGTGGCAGGTATAGCGCTCTGGGGCATAGTGATGGGGATACATGAAACTATCATGCGTTCTGCCATAGCGGACCTGTCGTCTCTACGACAGAGGGGGCTTGCCTACGGCGTCTTCAATACGGTGTACGGGCTGGCCTGGTTCGCGGGAAGCGCAGCGGTAGGTTTTTTGTATGAGATATCCCTGCTCTATGTCATACTTTTCGCCGCTGTCATGGAGATGATGGCACTCGTCACATTTTTCTTTTTCAAGAAGCGAACGTTGTAAGAATACATTTGCAGACGCGATCTTACATGATATAATATACAAAAGAGCATAAGCGGTCTTGAGATGCGCAGGCATTTCAGGAGGTTGGGGTATCAAGATGGTCGGGCCGCCATCTTTCGGGGTAAAACCCGGGAGGGCGGTTTTTTTATTTCGGAGAACTTATAGTGAGAAGGCTCCTTTTATTCATATTACCGATCCTTTTTATTGTTACGATAGCCTTTATGGGATTCGGCATATTCCAGGTAAGGTCCGAAGAGACGCGGCTCTTTGACGATCTGATGAGGAAGGCCAGGGCCGTGGCCGAGAGCATGGAGCTTTCAGTGAAGCACGCGCTTGTAAATAATAATCTGCGCGATGCCAGGTGGCTGGTTGAAAAATTCCAGAAGAGAGAGAGGTCGCAGGGATGCGTTATCTATGACAAAGACGGCAATGTCATTGCCATCACCGACAGGTTTTCGGAATGGAAGGAGAGGTCAAAACCTTATATAAAAGACGCCATTGCGGATAAGGATGCCAGGGGAGCGGTTGAGCAATTCAAAGATTACAGCGTCTATAGTTATGTGCTTCCTATAAAGGATGACGAAGGGAATACCGTAGGGGCAGAAGAAGTTTTATATGATACGTCATATGTCTTTACACAGCTGGCCGAATTGTGGCGGCGCCTGAGCACGGTCCTGATAGCCCTGGTCGTGTTCATCGTGTTGATCTCGCTCCTGGTGCAGCGTCAAATATTTACCGCTCCCGTAGAGCAGCTTACCGAATGGTTCAAACGTTTTCAGAAAGGCGAAATAGATATAGAACACCCTATCAAAGAAAAGGGTGAGCTCGGTAAATTGGCCAGCGAGGTAGAACAGGCCGCGCTCAGTATAAGAGTAGCCCGGAAGGCGGCAAGCGAAGAGGCCACCCAAAGGATACAAAAAGAGGACCTGTGGACCGACTCTAGATTAAAAGATGTGGTGAGGTCGAAGCTGGGTGAGAACGCCCTCTTCATCGTGTCGAACAGGGAGCCGTATCTTCATATTACGAACGAGATCACGGGACGGCCGGAATGTGTCCGCCCGGCCAGCGGCGTCGTAACCGCGCTTGATCCCATAATGCGTGCCTGCGGCGGGACGTGGGTGGCTCACGGCAGCGCCAATGCCGACAGAAAATTCGTCAATTCCAAGAATAAGCTCGGTGTCCCGCCCGGGGATGACCGTTATATCCTGAAGAGGATATGGTTGACCAAAGAAGAGGAGGACGGTTATTACTATGGATTTTCGAACGAAGGGCTATGGCCGTTATGCCATATTACTTACACGCGGCCGATATTCAGAGAGCCCGATTGGCAAACGTACAGGAAAGTCAACCAGAAGTTCGCGGATAGCATATTGGAGGAACTGCCGGCCAAAAATCCGTTCGTATTTATCCAGGATTATCATTTTACGCTCCTGCCCCGGATGATAAAGATGAAGAGGCCCGATACTACCATTGCGCTTTTCTGGCACATACCGTGGCCGAATCCAGAGGTATTCTCTACATGCCCTTATCAGGCGGAGATCCTGGACGGCATGCTGGGATGCGATCTGATAGGTTTCCATGTCCAGTACCATTGTAATAATTTCATAGACACGGCAAACAGGTTATTGGAATGCCGTGTCGACGCCGAAAAGTTCAGCATAGTACGCTCAGGCAAAGAGACGCTGGTGCGGTCTTTTCCGATCAGCGTGGATATAGGAATAAGCTCAAGCGTCGCTCAGGATGAAGAAGATGAGATGGACAGGATACGCAAAGAATTCGAACTTGACGGTAAGATAGTCGCCATCGGGGTTGACAGGATAGATTATACAAAAGGCCTGGCAGAGCGCATGATAGCGGTGGACCGCTTCATCGAAAAATACCCGTCTTATAAAGGCAGATTCGTCTTTATCCAGTTAGGGGCCCCCAGCCGGGTACATATAAAAAGGTATCATGATCTTATGGGGGAGCTTGATGAGCTGGCAGAAAAGATCAACTGGAAGCATATGAGCGATGAATGGAAGCCCATCATATACCTTAAACGCCACTTCTCGCCGGAAGAGATAAAACCTTTTTACAGGATCGCCGACATATGTATCGTGAGCTCACTCCACGACGGGATGAACCTTGTCGCGAAAGAGTATATCGCCGCGAAGAACGACCTGAACGGCAGCCTGCTATTGAGCAGGTTTACGGGTGCGGCAAGAGAGCTCACGGATGCCATCCAGATCAACCCATACTCTATAGAGGAATTCGCCGACAGTATCAAATTGGCTTCGGATATGCCTTTACCGGAGAAGGAAAGGCGCATGGAGAATATGCGTAATATCATCAGGGAAAATAATGTCTATCGCTGGGCAGGAGATATCATCACAGAGCTGGCAGCTCTCAAAAAACCATAAGCACGTATCCGCTATGAAATACTTTTTTGACGAATGGGATGCATTAAAGGAGATGCTGAAAAAGGACCGCATCTTCCTTTTTTTGGATTTTGACGGCACGTTGACGCCCATAGCCGATACCCCGGGACAGGCCGTCCTTCCCAAAAAAACGAAAGAGCTGCTTAAGGCCCTGTCCGGGAACGGCCAATTCCGCGTTGCCATAGTAAGCGGCAGGGCATTGGACGATGTAAGGGAAAAGGTGGGTCTGGACGGCCTTATTTACGTCGGCAACCACGGCCTCGAAGTGTATGATTCGAGATTGCGTTCCAGATGGATGATGCCGCCGCGCGTCAAAAAGATGTTTGCAGAAATAAGAGATAGGTTAAATGAGACCTTCGCGGAAACAGAAGGGGTATTGATCGAGGACAAGGAGTTTACCATAAGCCTGCACTATCGTTTGGCGCATCTGGAAGACGCGGTCATAAACGGCATGTTCGATAAGGCGACAAGCCCTTACCGGGCCGAAGGGAAGATAGACATAGTGGCCGGCAAAAAAGTTTTTGAAGTGCTGCCCGCCGGTGTGGGACGAAAAGGCAAGGCCGTAGTTGATATTTTCCTGCAGGAACACCCGGCAGCAAACCATATGAGCGCCATACCCGTCTATATAGGAGACGATGAAACGGACGAAACCGCGTTCGAAGAGACCAATGACAAAAAAGGGATCACCATAAGGGTGGGGGCAGGCAACAGGACGGCCGCGTCTTATTATGTCAATGACACGGAAGAGGTCGTAAAATTGCTCGGAATGATATTAAAGATCAAAAAGGGCGTTTCGGATGCCGATCCCGGAAAAAGCTAAAGAGCCGTTCGTATTTTATACGCGTCTTCACCTGTCGGAATTGACGGGGCGCAAAGCGTCCAATCTCAAACAGCTCGTGGATATTATAAGGGTCATGCCGGAATCGTCGATCTATCACCATACCCACCGTTTTTTACAGCAGCACCAATATCTCTCTCCGGAACCCCCCAACGACTTCGCCTACTGGGTGACGAGCGTTCTCGGAGAGGAAAAATTAGGGGAGATGCTCGCCAGCATAGATACGGTCCAGTTTACGACGATCCGGGAACTGCAGGAAAAGATCATCTCCACGATCGAGAGATATCTGATATCCAACCCGGCCGCCGCCGGAAGATCTGTCCATAAGAACGAAGAGTTTCATTTTATGAAATCAGTCAGCTTCATATTACCCACACAATATGCGGCAACCGACCTGGCAGAGTTTGTCGGGATATTGAAAAAAGCGGACCTGGACTCGATATATTTTCATATCTTCGAAGCGCGTCTCAGGCTCGGCAAAAAGACGAACGATTTCTCGAATTGGATAGAGACGTCGCTCGGCAACAAAGAGCTGGCAAATAAGATATTGAAACTGGATCCCTATACTTATACGCTGGAAGATCTGCGTAAAACGATAATACAGATCGCAGAAAAGAGCATTAAAAGATGACAAGGATCGACGAATACGTCCCGATCGTAGGACAGGCGGTCATAAACGACCTGAGGTTGCTTGCCGAAAGGCTGGAGGGCAGGAAGGTCCAGCATATAAATTCGACCGCGGTCGGCGGCGGCGTCGCTGAGATATTGAGCCGCATGGTCCCGCTTTTGCGGGAACTCGGCGTCGATACCCGTTGGGACGTGATAAAGGGCGGCGAGAAGTTCTTTGAAGTCACCAAGAGATTCCATAACGCGCTGCACGGCAAAGAAGAGAAGATAGACAGCGGCGACTTCGTCACTTTCATGGAGACGGGGCAGCGGAATATCGACGAAATGGATATATGCGGCGATATAGTATTTGTCCATGATCCGCAACCGGTAATGCTTGTAAACAAAAAGTCAGAGAACAAGTGGATCTGGCGCTGCCATGTGGACGTATCGGACCCGGACGAGGTTGTATGGAAGTTTTTATGCGATTTTATAGTGAAATATAACGCCGCCGTATTTTCCGCGCCTGAATTTGCCCAGAAATTACCGATAAGACAATTCCTGATCTCGCCTTCTATCGATCCCCTGAGCGATAAGAACAGAGAGCTCCCGCAGGAGGTCATAGATAACGCATTGAAGAAATATGGTATCGATCCCGATAGGCCCATGATCACGCAGATATCGCGTTTTGACCGCCTTAAAGACCCGGTCGGAGTGATAGAGGCTTATATGAACGTTAAAAAATATACAGATTGCCAGCTTGTGCTGGCGGGGGGCGGAGCGGCCGATGACCCCGAAGGCGTATCGGTATATGAAGAATGCAAAGAGATCTCCGCGAAAGATAAAGATATACACATCCTTTGGCTGGCTCAAAACGATATTGAGATAAACGCGTTGCAGCGTGCCTCAACCGTCATCGTGCAGAAATCGATAAAAGAAGGCTTTGGCCTGACAGTTGCGGAAGCTTTGTGGAAAGGAAAGCCTGTGGTGGCTTCTCATGTAGGCGGTATCCCCTTACAGATAACGCATAAATATTCGGGGCTTCTTTGCCATTCGATCGAAGGCGCCGCTTTCGCTATAAAGCAGCTTTTAAACAGCCCCGGCTACGCGCAAAAATTGGGTAAGAACGGCAGGGAACATATAAGGAATAATTTTTTGATCACACGCCATCTCAGGGAGTATATGCTTTTGTTCCTTTCCCTATATCATGATGAGGATGTGGTCCGCCTGTAATTTGGCTCTATGCAGTTGAAACCGTGACGGTCTTTTTGGTCAAGGCGAGGTGCTGGTGGACGTGGCAGTATACAGAGAAATTATAGATACTGAGCAGGCGTTTGCAACTGGTCAGCCTGCAGAACCTCCGTTTTTTATTGAACCTTATTATCTTGGCCATATAGCGGTTGATCCGGTACGGCAGATGCTGTCTCATCCGGGAGCTGCGCCGGGGCATCGGCGGATGGCTGTTTATTCTTTTTATCCAGTTTGCGCTGCATCTTCTCTTCTTTCTTCTTCTTCTTGATCAGCTCCCTCTTGTATTTCCGGTACGAGTAGTTATCCCTTGCCATTGTCTTATCCTTTCCTGTATGGTATATATTATACAGGTGATCAGGGTATTAAGATACAAGTTTAATATAAAATCCGGGGTGGCATCCGCACCGGGCTTTAATATGGGGGTAAGGCCATGAGACAGGAAGAGAGGACCAAAGAAGAGCTTATCGAAGAGATAAAGCTCCTGCAGAAGCGTATAGCGGAGATCGAAAAGCCGGATGACGGGCGCAAGCAGGCTGAGGAGAAGCTGCGCGCCAGCGAAAAACGTTTCAGGGCGCTGTTCGAGCAGAATAAAGACGCCATATTCGTCGCGGACCCGCAGACCAGGATGCTCCTTGACTGTAACTTGCAGGCCGAAAAGCTGACCGGGCGTTCGAGGGAAGAGATCCTGTCGATGCGCGCCGATCATCTTCATCCAAAAGAGGCGGTGGATGAAATAATGGCCGTATTCAAAAGGCAGGCTTCCGGAGATGATGTGCTCGGGGAGTCGTACGTTCTCACCAAAGACGGGCAGAAGACCCCGGTATCCATAAACACGGCCATTATCGAGATAAGCGGCAAGCAGTATCTTGTCGGGACGTTCAGGGATATCACAGAGCGCAAGAAAGCGGAGGAGGCGCTCAGGGAACAGGAGAAGTTGCTGAACGACGTGGGAGATATCGCAAAGATCGGCGGGTGGGAGATGGACATCGAAACGGGGAGGGCGACATGGACAAAGGGGACCTACGATATCGTGGAGATAGGGTATAACAGACCCATCCCCGGCCTGTACAAGCACGTGGACTACTACCTCCCGGAATATCGTGAGATGGTACAGGAAAAGATAGAGAGGCTTATAGAGACAAGGCGGCCCATGCAGTTCGAGGCGGAGCTCAGGACCGCGAAAGGCAATATCAAATGGTGCAGGGCTGTCGGCGAGGCGCTTGTTAAAGACGGAAGAGTCGTTAAGCTGAGAGGCACCTTTCAGGACATTACAGAGCTTAAAAAGATCGAAGAGGAGAACATAAGGCATATGCATGAGCTGGAAGTCTTTTACAAGGCAAGCGTAGGCAGGGAAGAGCGCATCATAGAGCTTAAAAACGAGGTGGAGAGGCTTAAGAAGGAATCCGGGAACGGCCGGTAGGCCTGATGTATGCGAAATAGATATACCGGCAGAATGATCTTGATTTTTACAGGATATATGTTAAAATATAAAAAATAATATTACAGAGATTCCGAGTTTTGAGGTGGGTCTGGACTAAGAGAATAACGAGAAACCTTTGTTTGTAGTTTTAACTACGGGCAGAGGTTTTTCTTTTTATAAGGGCTATTTCGTCAACATGCTGGATATCTTACCGAAACAACTTTTTCTGTTCGATCCGCTTTCTGTATTCTTCCTCTTCGCGATCTCTGTCATTTCCCTGCCGGCGGCAATTTACTCTTTCAGTTATCTTAATGGCAAGTATTCATCCGCCAGGATAACCCTCGCCACATTCCTGCTGCTCGTTTTTATATTATCGATGGCCCTGGTAGTTACCGTGAACAACCTTTTTGTCTTTCTTGTATTCTGGGAGATCATGTCCCTCGTCTCCTATTTTCTTGTGGTCTTTGACACAAAGCACGAGAGGTCCATACGGGCAGGGATGATCTATATAGTGATGGCGCATATCGGCACCGCCTTTCTGATAGCCGCGTTCTTTATCATGTATAAACATGCGAATTCCTTCGATCTTTTCGCGATAAAAGATGCCTGCCGGGCGATGCCCGCACGGACCAAAGACGCGGTATTTTTACTGCTCTTGATCGGTTTCGGGACAAAGGCGGGGATCGTGCCATTGCATATCTGGCTGCCATATGCCCACCCTCAGGCGCCGAGCCACATTTCAAGCATCATGTCCGGGGTCATGATCAAGACGGCTATTTACGGGATCATCCGGTTTGTGGTATTTACCCTCGGCGTAAATTCTTCCTGGTGGGGAGTCCTGGTCCTGATCTTAGCGGTGATCTCCTGTCTTGTAGGTGTCATCTATGCGCTCATGGAGCACGATATAAAGAGGCTGCTTGCATACCATAGCGTGGAAAATATCGGGATAATACTGTTAGGGGTGGGGCTGGCGATTTTTTTTACAAGCAGGGGCCTGCCTTATTTAGCCGTCTTTTCCATGATCGCCGGCCTATACCACCTGATAAACCACGCCATCTTTAAAGGGCTGCTCTTCTTATGCGCGGGCAGCGTATATAAGGCGACAGGCACCAGGGATATAGAGAAATTGGGAGGGCTGATCAAAAAGATGCCGCAGACCGCGGCCTATTTTCTGATAGGGTCGATGGCGATCTCCGCTTTACCGCCCCTGAACGGTTTCGTGAGCGAATGGATGACTTTGCAGGCATTCTTTTTAGGGGCTTTTAATGTGGCGGGAGGAGCCAGGCTTTTCCTTGGGATCTGCGCCGCGATGCTGGCTTTGACAGGCGGCCTGGCCGCCGCATGTTTTGTCAAGGCATTCGGGGTGACTTTCCTGGGGCTTCCCAGGAGCCATTATGCCCGGGATGCGAAAGAGGTCTCACTTTCCATGAGGGCCTGCATGCTCTTCCTGGCGCTTTTGACCGCAGGTTTTGGCCTGCTGGCCGCGGTGATCATCAGGTACCTGGCGATAGTTTCCGGGTCGGCAACCGGTGTCGATGTAAGCGGCATGAGTTTTTCCCTTAGCAATTTCACAGTCAGCCCGCAGATAGGCCGCGGCATATATCTTTCCGCCCCTTTGCTTGCGCTCGTATTGGCCGCGCTCGCCCTTGCGGGGTTTGTCGTGTACAGGTTATACAGTAAAGAGAAGGTGAGAGATCGCGGGACATGGGATTGCGGTTACTATAATTTA
The DNA here is from genome assembly GCA_041650805.1 of Candidatus Omnitrophota bacterium. NCBI lineage: Bacteria > Pseudomonadati > Candidatus Omnitrophota > Candidatus Omnitrophota bacterium. The sequence goes on from JBAZKM010000006.1 coordinate 101,001, forward strand.
GGTCCGCGCAACGAATATACGGCAACCGCTTTTTCCAAGCCGTTCAGGATCGCCTTCAGTTTTTTTCTTTTGCCTTACCGCAGGACGCAGAAGATAAGGGAGTCGTTCTATCATGTTAAATCGTTCGCCTATGAGACGCACACCACTCCCGTATTCAGGAAATTCGTTTACGACCCGGCGCTTGCCATTGTGTTGAAAGCCGCTAAGTCCATGAGAAGGATACAGCCGGGAAGCATCCATCTCTATCTGGCGTATATCTTTTCTGCCGTGCTGTTGCTGATAATATTTATGAGCAGGTTCTGAAATGGGAGAGATCGCATTTATCTTACTGCAGCTGGTATTTTTTATCGGGGTTGCCCCGTTTTTAAGCGGCCTGGTCACCCGGATAAAGAATAATATCAGGATGCGGAGGGGGCAGAGCGTCCTTCAGCCATATTACAATTTAGCGAAGCTTTTTTCCAAGGGCGAAGTGGTATCCGGGACCGCTTCATGGATATTCAGGGCAGCGCCTTTCGTTGTGATCTCTTCGGCGTTAGCCGCAGCGCTGCTCATCCCCGTCTTTATCTCCTCAAGCCCTCTGCATCGCATGGGCGATCTTCTGGCCCTTATATTTATCCTGGCCCTGGGACGTTTTTTCCTTGCCCTTGCGGCATTGGACGCCGGAAGTTCTTTCGGCGGGATGGGATCGTCGCGGGAGATGTTCATCTCAAGTTTAACCGAGCCGGTCTTCGTGCTGGCGGTATTTTCCGTATCTTTACAGTTCGGTTCAACGGATATCTCGGCGTTCGGCGGCGCGCACGCAATAACCGTTTCTTCTATCGTAGCCGCCGCGGCCCTTTTCCTTGTCACGATCGCGGAGACATCGCGCATCCCGGTCGATAACCAGGAGACGCACCTTGAGCTGACCATGGTCCATGAGGCGATGGTCCTGGAATACTCGGGCAGGTCCCTCGCCCTGATAGAGATGGCCTCTTACATAAAACAGATGATCTTCTTTTTCCTTATTGCGCAGATCGTCCTTCCCGCAGCAATTCCCGTTTCGTTCGAGCTGACGCGATCTCTACTGTGGGCCCTCTGGTATCCGGTCAGGATGATCATCATCGCGGCCGCGGTAGCCCTGGTGGAGGTATCGGTTGCAAAGATGCGCCTCTTCAGGGTGGCGGACTTTTTAGCCTTTGCCTTTGTCCTGGGGGTCATAGCTACAGTATGCGCTATCCTGGGAGTTTAAAATGCCGGCAATGATCTTATTCTCCACTTTAGTCACAGCATACCTTATGGTAATAGCCAAAAGGGTGCCTTCTCTGATCCGGTCTTTCCGGTATCAGTCATTTTTTCTTTTCGTGATGACCTTAACGGCCGGTTTTTCGGAAAGGCATATGGATCTCTATTTTGTAGCGGCCCTCATCCTGGTCCTGAAGGTATTCATAATACCGCATTTCCTGTGCCTGACAGCAAAGAGGATAAATGTAGATGAAAATCTCGGACTATTTGTGAACCCGCAGCTTTCGTTGATCACGGCGCTTGCGCTCACTTATTGCTCATGGGTCCTTTCCAGGGCCGTTACGTCCGGCAGCGGCTATCCGTGGATCGCGATCACGGTCAGCTTCTCCACGGTCTTTATCGGCGCGTTCCTTATGGTATCGCGCATGAAGGCATTTGCTCAGGTAGCGGGCCTGCTTGTCATGGAGAACGGGATCTTTCTTCTGGCCTCGTCTATCTCCGGCGGCATGCCTTTTTTTGTCGAGATCGCCGTATTTTTTGACGTCTTTATCAGCGTCATCGTCATGGGGCTTTTTGTATACAGGATCAACAAGCTGTTTACGCATATCGATGTAAATAAACTTTCACAATTAAGGTGGTAAGGTAATTTATGCATATATCCCTGATCCTGGGCATCCCTATTTTACTTGCTGCAGGAGCCCCTTTTTTAAGGCGGCATAAGGCGTTCGGGGTGATCAATGCCCTCGGATATCTTGCGGTATTATCTGCCAGCATACTTCTTTTGATGAAGGTCATCGTATCGGGCGGTGTGATCTCTCATCCTGGTTTTATATACATAGACGGTCTCGGCGCGTTCTTCATTTTTGTCACCTCGGTTATCGCGTTTGCGGCAGCGCTTTATTCGATCGGCTATATAGAAAGGGAGAAGGAGATGGGGATAATATCGGATAAGAGGTCCGGCGCATATTATCTGCTCTTCAACCTGTTCTGTTTTTCTATGCTTGTCGTTCCATCGGTAAATAATCTGGGGATGCTCTGGGTCGCCATCGAAATGACCACGCTTATTTCAGCGTTCCTGGTAGGGTTTTACAACAGCAAAGAATCTGTAGAGGCAGCATGGAAATACATAATCATCTGTTCGGTGGGCATCGTCTTCGCGCTTTTAGGCACGATACTTTTCTCTTATGCCTTTTCCGTTTCGGGAGGCATAAAGAGCCTGGACTGGTCCGATATTGCCGCCGGCGCGGGTATGATGGACAAAAACATACTTAAACTCGCTTTCATTTTTATCCTGGTGGGGTACGGGACGAAAGCAGGGTTGGCCCCTATGCATACATGGCTGCCGGATGCGCATAGCCAGGCGGTGGCGCCCATAAGCGCGCTTCTTTCCGGGGTCCTGCTGAAGACGGCGATATATGCCATCTTAAGGTTCGGCATGATCGTGATAAAGAGCGTGGGGTTCCAGTATTTCGGCAATCTGATGATCTTATTGGGATTGATCTCCCTGTTGATATCAAGCGGCTTCATCCTGGTCCAGAAAGACCTTAAACGGCTTCTTGCCTACAGCAGCATCGAACACGTGGGGATAATCTCTATCGGTTTTGGTTTGGGCGCGCCGCTGGCCGCGGCCGGGGCGCTATTGCACGTTTTCAACCATGCGGTTACGAAGTCGCTTATGTTTTTCGGGGCAGGGAATATCGTAGGTGCTTACCAGAAACATAATATGAACTCTATCCGCGGCGTGATAGCTGCGCGGCCGTTTACGGGCATCATGACGCTCCTGGGAATGTTTGCCCTGATCGGGACCCCGCCGTTCTCGATATTCGTCAGCGAGATGATGATAATCATCGCCGCGTTCGTTAACGGCTCATATCTGGCGGCCGGCTCGCTCTTAATATTGTTAGCGGTCATTTTCGGCGCCTTCATCTACCATTTCGGAGAGATGCTTTTTGGTAACCCCCCCAAGGGGATGGCGATGAAGGGGGAACCGTTGAGCGGAAAACTGGCGTTCATATTCCTGTTCTTTCAGATATGCGCATCGGGCGCCGCGGTCTTATTCATTAAAAAGGACCTGTTATGGATCACTCAGAGATTATTTCAGGTATAAAGAAGAGATTCCCGGGTTTTGAGGCGGATTCAGTATTGCAGGACCGTCCGGATGAGGTCTCTATCAAGGTCACCCCGCGGGCCTTTAAAGATACCTGTCTGGCATTGCATAAGTCGCTCTCTTCTCCGGTGATGATGCTCTTTGCGCTTGATGAGCGGGAAAAAAGGGGCGTATTCGCGGTCAACGCCGTATTCGTGAATTTTAAGAGAGGGCAGTGGGTCATCGTGAAGATGGATATCCCGCAGGAGAACCCCTCCTTCGATTCGCTGGCGAAGACCATACATTCAGCGACCCTCTTTGAACGCGAGATACGGGAGATGTTCGGCATCGAGCCGACGGGCCATCCCTACCCGAAGAGGATGCGTCTGCATGATGAAGTCAGCGCCGGAGGAAATTATCCTTTACGTAAAGATTTCCGGAAGATGGAGCATGGCGATCTAAGCGAGTATAAGTTCGACAGGGTAGAAGGGGAGGGAATATTTGAGATCCCGGTCGGGCCGGTACACGCAGGAATAATAGGCCCGGGCCATTTCAGGTTCAGCGTTGCCGGAGAACCGATAATAAATCTGGAGATAAGGCTTGGATTCACGCATCGGGGTGTGGAGAAACTCTTTGAAGGCAAGCGCTGTACTGACGCGATCCTGCTGTCGGAATGTGTCTCCGGCGACTCAAGCTTTGCGCATAGCCTTGCTTTTACCATGGCTGCAGAGAAGATCTCCGGTATATCGGTCCCCGCCCGGGCGGCTTACTTAAGAGGTATTTTCCTGGAGCTCGAGCGCATGTATAATCATGCAAATGACATCGGCGGCATAGCAGTCGACGTGGGGTTCAGCTTTCCCTCTGCCTACGCCTCGATCATCAAAGAGGCGATCCTGCAATTGAACGGTAAGATAACCGGTAACAGGTACCTGAAAAGGGTTAATACGTTAGGAGGTGTACTGGCGGATATTGACGGGACCAAAGAAGAGATACTCCTCGATTCTCTCAGGCGGATAAGGCGTGATTTTGATGAGCTGGTCAGGATATTATACTCCAGCGTCTCTTTTATGGACAGGGTGGATACCACGGGAGTTCTGCGCAGGAAGACCGCCGAGGACCTTGGCGTTATCGGCCTCGTAGCCCGCGCTTCAGGCATCCCCGCGGACCTGAGGAACTATTTTCCCGGGGTGTATAAAGAGGCCGGGTTTAAGATGGCAACAGAGGGTCCGGGAGATGTACTGGCCAGGCTGCGGGTAAGGGTCGCTGAATTCGAAGAATCATGCCGCTTGATCGAAGAATTCGCGGCAAAGCTTGATGAGGGCGGGATATCAGGGACAGGAGAGAGGCCGAAAGAAGGCAGCGCACTGGGTTACGCGGAAGGGTGGCGGGGGCCGGTTTTGTACTGGCTTAAGACCGATCCTGCGGGTTTGGTCGAAAGGTGCAAGATAGTCGACCCGTCTTTTTTGAACTGGCAGGGGCTGTCGTATGCAGTACTGGGAAATATCATCCCCGATTTTCCGCTTTGTAACAAAAGTTTCGATCTATCTTATTCAGGGAATGACCTATAGGCCATGATATATATACTGAAGAACAGGATCCTGAAAGGCGTCGTCACCAGACATATCGAGCCGGGGCTGTCCGGAGATATAGAGGAGGCAGGTCCTGAATTGAGGTCTTTGATACGGAAAAGATTCGGCAGGTCCCTCCATATACGGGAAGTCGACACGGGTTCCTGCGGGGCATGTGAATCGGAGATCATTTCGGCAAATAACCCGGTCTATGACCTGCAGCGGTTCGGCATCAATTTCGTCGCTTCGCCCCGCCACGCCGACTGCCTTTTAGTGACGGGACCCGTATCGAGAAATATGCTCATGGCCCTCAAGAAGACCTATGAGGCCATGCCCGAGCCGAAATTTGTCATCACCTGCGGGGATTGTGCCATTGACGGAGGACCGTTCAAAGGTTCTTATTATATAACAGGCCCGGTAAAGGATATCCTCCCAGTTGCCCTGCATATACCGGGTTGCCCTCCGGGTCCGCTTACGATCATAAGATCATTACTGGCCTTTCTAAGAGAACCTCCCAAAAATTAACCTCAGCCAACTCATCATCCCTTTCTGCCGGGGGGAGTTTATCCTATAACATACCATGGGTGGAGATAGAAAGTAGTGGCAGCAACCGTTCTCTTGTAGTAAGATAATCGCTGGTCGTATATTTTCAAGCAAGAAAAGGAGCCGGGGCCCGGATGAAAAAGAGAGAGATAGATGTCTATAAGCTTTTGAAAAGGGTCAGGGATGAGAAGCCGCTGGTACACCACCTGACCAACTGGGTCACCATATATGACTGCGCCAATATCGTCAAGTTACTGGGCGGCTCTCCTGTCATGGCCCATGCCAGGGAAGAGGCAGGCGAGATGTCAGCCATATCCTCCGGGCTCGTCCTGAATATCGGCACGCTCACCCCGGAATTCGTGGAGGCGATGAAAGTTGCCGCCAGGAGCGCCAATACGAAAGGTATACCGGTGCTGCTGGATGCCTGCGGCGCGGGGGCGACGCGCTTAAGGGATGAGAAATGCTTTGAATTGATCAAAGAGGTGAGAATAGATATATTAAAGGGTAACGCCTCCGAAATAGCCAGGCTCTCCGGAGAGGATATACGCACAAAGGGGGTCGATGCGGCTTCCGTCGATAGCGATAAGGCGGGCCTGGCCCATAAGCTCGCGGGAAAATTAAGCTGCACCGTGGTCATAACGGGCAAAGAGGATATCGTAGCGGATAAGAATAGGCTATATCTTATAAGGAACGGAGATCCCGTGATGGCCGATATCGTAGGCACGGGCTGCATGGCCGCCTCAGTGATAGGTACTTTTGCCGCAGTCGAGCCAGACCTGAGTTTAGCCGCGGCATCCGGCCTTGTCTGTTTTGAGGTCGCCGCGGAGGTCGCCGCCAAGGGTTGTCCGGGCCCGGGGTCTTTTAAGCAAAGGCTTTTTGACGCCATTTTTAAGCTCGATGAGAAAGCGGTCCGGACGATGCAGAAGGTAATGGTGGAGGAGAAGTAATGGCGAGATCGAAGGACGGAAAGATCATCAGGGCGGCCGGAGGTATCAGGAAGAAGATAACGGTGGCTATATGTTTGTCTATACTGGCCCTCCTTATCATAGGGGTCTCCCTGGGGTATATGTGGGCATTTGTCCTGATGCGCAATACCGTCGGGGATGACCATGAGAAGATGGCGGCGATCCTGGCGTCCGGCATTGGCGATATTATAGAACATCGCGTGGAGACCATGGAAGGGTATGCGAGCGATATCGTATGGGTTAACGCCGCAGACGAGAAGAACCTCATGTATAGAGATATGGATACAGAGACCATGCGGCGATATTTTTCGGATATGGATATAAAGTGGACGGACGGTTCTCCGGAAGACCCCCTGGTGAAAGATATCCTCGATAACGGGGTCTCCGAAGAGTTAAAGGCCATAACCGAGAAAGACAGGACCGTCGCGGAGATCTTCATTACCGATGCGCGGGGCGGTCTCGTAGCGGCTTCGGAAAAGACGAGCGATTTTTATCAGGCCGATGAAAGGTGGTGGCAGAAGGCATACAACGGCGGGAGAGGAGATATGTTCTTGGGGGATGTCGAATATGACAAATCTTCCGGTGTCATGAGCATAACTTTTGCCGCGCCCATGGTCAAAGACGGAAGGGTCGTCGGGATATGCAAGGCAGTTTTAAATTTTGAATTCTTCATCAAACCGTTAAAGAAAGTGAAGATAGGCAAGAGCGGGCATGTATCCCTTATAGATAAAGAAGGGAAGATATTGTTCCATGAGGGCATGAGGCCGTACGAACGAAAGATCCTGAGCGGGGAGAAGGTCGGTTTGATGATCGGCGCGAAGAAGAGATGGGACATCATCACCGCCAACGCTATCCATGTCAAACCCGTCTTTACCGCGTGGGCTAAGGTCGAAGAGCCGCTTTTAGAAAAGGAAGGGATCTCGTGGCTGCTCCTTATCTCTCAGGACCGGGAAGAGGTCTTCCGGCCGCTCTATGCCCTGATCTTCCAGGGGATGGTCATCTCGATATTTCTCATATTGATAATCATACCGGTAGGGTATAGTTTAGGGGCGGGTATAGTGGAGCCCATAAGAAAGTTACAGGACGCCACGGCGCGTATCGCCGCGGGGTCGCTCGATCACAGGGTCGACCTGAAGACGGGAGATGAGCTGGAAGACCTTGCGGATTCTTTCAATAAGATGACCGACTATCTGCGGAAGAGCACCACTTCCATAAAAAATTTGAACGCAGAGATCGCCGAGCGTAAGAGGATAGGGGATGAGCTGCGCAGGGCATTGGAAGAAGAGGTCAGGTCGCGCGAAATAATGACTAGCATGCTGGAGGACAATAGCCAGATAAGGGAGAGGCTGGAGAAGAGCATACGGGAGTTACAGGACACCCAGAACCAGCTTATACAGGCGGAGAAGATGGAGGCCATCGGCAGGATGGCGAGCGGCGTGGCCCACGAAGTGAAGAACCCGCTGGGGATAATATTGCAGGGCATAGACTATCTTGAGATGGTGCTGCCCGCGGATAATAAAGACAACCGTGAAACGCTCCAGATGATGAGAAAGGGGGTCATGAGGGCCGATGGGATCGTTCGCGCGCTTCTCGATTTCGCGCGGGCCGAAAAGCTGAATGCGATGCCGCAGGACATCAATGCTGTTATCGAAAGCTCTATCATCTCGGTCGGACACAGGCTCAAGTCTGCCGGCATAGAAGTTGTCAGGGAGATGAAGGATGGTTTGCCGGATGCCCTTATAGACGCAGGGAAAGTGGAACAGGTGTTAATAAATTTACTGAATAATGCGGCGGATGCTATGCAGAGAGGCGGGAAGCTCTATGTCCGGTCATACCAGTCGGCGGCAGGGAAGGCCGGCGGCAAAGGTTCTATAGTCGTGGAGGTGGAAGATACAGGTGCCGGTATGGACGAAGGGGTTAAGGGGAAGATATTCGAGCCGTTCTTCACCACGAAAGACCGCACGCAGGGGACAGGCCTCGGCCTTTCGATCGCGAAGAGCATAGTCGACCTCCATAACGGTTCGATAAATGTTGAGAGCCATAAGGGCAAAGGGACAAAGGTCACCCTGGCATTCAGGTCATCATGAGGTAAGGGCGGTAGATAAGGCGCCGTTGCCGGTTGACTGTGAAGAATATTTCGTTGTATAATGTGACCATGAGAGCGGGAAGGGAGGCGTTATGATGAAAAAATATCTGACCATAGCGGCGGTTGTGGCTGTTGCGATCATCGCATTGGCATTTGCCAAAGATATGATAATAAAGATATCGGTAGAAAAGGGCGTAGAACTTGTTACGGGCCTCAGACTTAACATAGGCAGCATGAGCGCAGGGGTCCTCAGGCCGGTAGTCGACATCAGGAACCTCAGACTATTAAACCCCCCTGCCTTTCCGGACAGGACCATGATCGACATGCCCGAGATTTACGTCAAATATGACCTTCCGGCCATAATGGGCGGCAAGATACACCTTCCGGAGGTACGCCTTGCGCTTAAGGAGTTCATCGTTGTGAAGAACGCAAAAGGCGAACTTAACCTCGATGCCTTAAGGACGGTGCAGGCCCAGAAAGAGGGCAAGGCGCCTTCCCAGGAGGCGCCCGGCAAGGCCCCGGGAATAAAGATAGACTCTCTCAAGCTCAGCATAGGGAAGGTCATCTATAAAGATTACTCAAGAGGCGGCGCGCCGGACGTGAAAGAGTTCAACATTAACCTGAACGAGAGTTATACGAACATCGACGATCCGTATACGCTTGCAAGTCTTATAGTCGTAAAGGCATTGATGAACACGTCTATCGCCTCGCTTACAAATTTTGACCTAAACGGATTGCAGGGTACCGTAGGAGGCACCCTCGCCGGCGCTCATAAGATAGCATCATCGGCAATGTCCACAGCGCAGACGACCATAGCGACCACCCAGAAGACGGCAACCCATGCTGCCGCAACGGTGACCGATACGGCGAAGAAGGCACAGGATACCGTGACGCAGACCGCAGACGCGGTGAAAGATATATTTAAGAATCCCTTCGGTTCCGGTGAATAAACAATATAAGAGACCTCTATCAGGTTATGGGCAATCCCAGGATCTTTATCCTTCCCCCGTTTATCATATTGGCAGTTCAGCTATTTTTTATCTGCCCGTCTGCCGTTAGCGAGGCGGATACCGGGACGGTCGATGTGGTAGCGTCGTTCTATCCCATGTACATCATGGCCATCAACGTCTGTAAAGACGTCCCCGGCGTTACCGTAACGAACCTCACACCGTCCGCATCCGGCTGCCTGCACGATTATTCGATCACGACCGATGATATGAAACGGCTGGAGGGAGCGGAGATATTCGTCGCGAACGGCGCGGGTATGGAACCGTTCATGGATAAGGTCATATCCAGATATCCTTCTATGAAGACCGTCCGATTGGCCGACGGCATCCCTTTGATCAGGGACCAGGGCGGCGAAGAGGATAACCCGCATCTCTGGGTCAGTATATCCGATGCCATGCTTCAGGTCAAGAGCCTCGGTAAGGCCATGGAGACGTTCGATCCGGGACATAAGGAGCTGTATCGCAGTAATACCGACGGATATCTGGCGAAATTGGACGCCCTGAGGTCCCGCATGCAGTCGGAACTCGCCCCGTTCAGGGGCAGGAAGATAGTCACGTTCCATGAAGCGTTCCGGTATTTTGCCGGGGAATTCGGCCTGGAGATAGCCGCCGTAGTAGAACGTGAACCCGGCAGCGCCCCGGGTTCTAAAGAGCTGGCCGAAACGATAGATCTTATCAAAGAGAACGGCGTGAAGGTCCTCTTCAGCGAACCTCAATATCCGGCAAGTGCCGCTGACACAATAGCCAGGGAGACCGGCGCGACTGTCTATATGCTCGACCCGGCCGTGACCGGCCCGGACGATCCGGACGCCTATCTTAATATAATGGAAGAGAACCTCGCTACCCTTAAGAAGGCCTTATCGTGACAAAGACCTGCGAACATTGTTGTACAAGGATAGAGAACTTGGATGTGAGCTTCGGCGCCGTCAGGATATTGAAGGGCGTGAACCTGCACGTCAACTGCGGCGAGCTCATAGCCATAGTCGGGCCGAACGGTGCGGGGAAGACGACTCTATTGCGGGCGATACTCGGGGAGATACGCTATACCGGCAGTATAGATTTTCAGGTCAAGGGGATGCCGTGTAAAAAGCCGCGCATCGGGTATGTCCCGCAGAGATTGAATTATGATCCCGACTCACCGATCAGCGTGCTGGACCTTATCGCCAGCGCGATCAGTGACGATCCGGTGTGGCTGGGGGTCAACCCTTTACTGACTGCAAAGATCAGGGCTTCTTTGGCCGGCGTCTCCGCGGAGCATCTTTTGAATAAAAGGATAGGTGAACTGTCAGGAGGCGAACTGCAGAGGGCGCTCCTGGCCATGGCGATGACGCCTGAGCCGGACCTCCTTTTGCTCGATGAGCCGATGTCCGGGGTGGACGCGAAAGGGCTATCGCTCTTTTACGAGATCGCATCATCCTTAAGAAAGGCGAGGGATGTCACCATCCTCCTTGTGACGCATGATCTTATGGGCGTGGCGCCTCACGCGGACAGGATGATATTGCTTAATAATTCGGTCATAGCGAGCGGCGAGCCGAGGGCGGTGCTCTCCGATGAGCGGCTTATCAGCGCGCTCGGTCCTAGCCTCTGGAACATCTCAAAACTGCCATGATAGATATCTTTCATAGACTTATAGAATTTGTGATGCCGTTCGACTGGGCGAGGTACGACTTCATGAAGAACGCCCTCATGGCGGTCATACTGGTAACCCCTGTCTTTGCCCTCGCCGGAACGACGGTGATCAGTAAACATATGGCATTCTTTTCGGATGTCCTGGGCCATTCCGCCCTCACGGGCCTGGCCATAGGGATAGTGCTGGGACTATGCGACCCGACGCTGTCAATAGTCGTCCTCGGGATATTGCTGGCGGTCGCGGTGGTCATCTTTAAAGGGACGACCCAGGCCACATCCGATACTGTGCTGGGTGTCTTATTCGCCATGGTGGTGGCCCTCGGCATAGTGATCCTTAGCCGCGGCGGAGGGTTTGCTAAGTATACCGCTTATCTGATAGGTGACATACTGACGGTCACGCCGGGGCAGATATTTATGCTGGCCGTTATCACCATGGGCGTATTGTTATATTGGTTTATTTTCGGGAATAGACTTGCCCTTGTAAGCGTCAACCCTTCGCTTGCCGCAAGCCGAGGGATAAATGTCTTATTGATGGAGATAAGTTTTGCCGTGCTTGTGGCGATCGTCGTCACGTTATCCATACGCCTCGTAGGTATCCTGATAATAAATTCCCTCCTGATATTGCCTGCGGCCTCATCGCGTAATATATCGCGGAACATACACAGCTACACGATATGGGCGATCATTATCAGCGTTACGTCCGGCATAACAGGGTTGGTCGTCTCTTATTACTGGGGCACGGCCTCCGGCGCGACGATCGTGCTCTTCGCCGCCTTCTTTTATTGCATCACGGTCCTCTTCAGGGCCAGGCGCAGGACTTCGAAGGGCTGATAGTAGATTTTGCAAAAAAATAGTTGACTTGAATATCTTTTGTGCTACTATATTTAAAAAAGTAGCACTTCAGCTATAAGAAGGAAATATGGCAGGATTGGCGCGGTTCGGCATATCGACTGACAGGGACCTCCTGGAGAAGTTTGACCGGTTGATGGAAGGTAAGGGTTACACCAACCGGTCCAAGGCCTTCTCTGACCTCATGCGCCAGGAACTGGTAAAGAGAGAATGGGCCGCAGGCAAAGAGGTCGCCGGTGCGGTCATCCTGATCTACGACCATCATAAGAGAGAGCTTGTGAATAAGCTTATGAATATCCAGCACGATTTCAGCAAGGTGATCATCTCGACCCAGCACATACATCTGGACCACGACAACTGCCTTGAGATAGTGGCGATAAAAGGGACTGTGGCTGAAGCCCGGGAGCTTGCCGACGCCATGAAGGCCGTCAGGGGGATCAAACATGCGACACTGGGGATGTCGAGCACCGGCAAGGGGATATGATTTTTTTGGTATCCGGTAGCACTTTTTTAAAATAAGTATTATTATAAAGAGAAACGTATAAAAAAAGGGGGAGGGCATGCGGTATAAAAGAGGGAGGGTCATAACTATCTTTATGTTGATAAGTTTTTTTTCCGCGACGCCGTTATGGGCCGATGATGTAAGCGACCTTAAAGAAGAGGTAAGGATATTGAAGGAGAAGCTTTCCGAGATGGATGGCTTAAAGGCGCGCGTCGCGGAGCTTGAAAAGAAGCTTGAGGTCCAGGGGTGTTCGATAACGACGCAGGCGACCACGGTCAAAGAGATCAGGGAGTCCCTTATCAAATATGAGCCCGGGGAGGGCTTGAAGGTGCCGCCGTGCGGCATCGAGATGACGGCAGGCGCCACGTTCGTCCTCCAGGGGACGCCGAACGCCAACGATGCCGGCGACGGCGAGGCGTCAAGGTTCGACGCCGCATGGTCTGCCGACATATTCATCCAGAAGGCCTTCGACGATTGGGGGCGGGCGTTGATACACCTTGAGCCGGGACAGGGGCAGGGCGTGGAGGGCGAGCTTTCGGTATACAGCAACGTCAATAGGGACCAGAACCCGACCGATGCCGACGTGCCCGTTACGGAGTTGTGGTATGAGCATTACCTCTTCGATAAGCAGGTCGCTATAACTGCCGGCAAGATGGACCCCGCAAATTATATAGACCAGAACGAATATGCCCATGATGAGACGACGCAGTTCCTGGGGAGGATATTCAAGCAGAACCCGGCCATAGAATGGCCGGATGACAATACGCTCGGGGCGCGTTTAATAATAGCGCCGGAGTTCCTTCCGTATATGTCACTGGAGTCGACATATTTCGACGCCGACAATGACTGGGAGAGCGTATTCGACAGGCCGTTCGTGTCGGCCCAGCTTAATCTGAAACCGTCCAGGATATTCAATATAGACCCCGAACAATGGGACGGCAATTACAGGCTCTACTGGTGGCTGGACGGCAGGGCCCATCATAAACTGGTAGCGAAAGATGAGCCGACGACCGAAGAGAGGGAGAAGGAGATGAATACGGGGTTCGGGTTGAGCTGTGACCAGATGATCACGGACGTCTTCGGGATATTCGGGCGGTTCGGCTGGCAGATACCGTATCTGGAGCTCGTGACGACAAGCCCGAATTCCGCGCCCGCCGAAGCTTCATGGTCGGCCGGATTACAGATGACCGGAAAATACTGGAATAGAGAAGACGACATCCTCGCCTTCGGCGTGGGCCAGGTCTTCCCGAGCAGCCATTATAAGGACTCCGGCGTCGAGGGTACGGGAGGAGCGTCCGAAGGGCATTTCGAGACGTACTATAGGTGCCAGGTCCTTAAATGGCTCGCTATAAGCCCGGACTTCCAGGTGATATGGAACCCGAGAGGCGTTAATCACGGGTATCTGGGCGATGACGATGCCATATTCGTATACGGCATGAGGGGACAGCTGGATTTCTAACCTGGTTAGAAAAGGAGGGATTGAGGTCATGCATATACCAGATGGATATTTAGGGCCGACGACATGCGGCATCTTCTATCTATTGATGGCGCCCGTATGGGCGCTCGCTTCTAAGGTAGTCAAGAAGACGCTCAGCGTGAAGCAGGTGCCGCTCCTGGCAATAGGCGCGGCGTTCAGTTTTGTGATAATGATGTTCAACGTGCCTATACCGTGCGGGACGACCGGCCACGCCGTGGGAGGGGTGCTTGTCGCGATACTCCTGGGGCCCTGGGCCGCATCTATAGCCATTACGGTAGCGCTCGTAGTCCAGGCGCTTCTCTTCGGCGACGGCGGCATTACGTCAATAGGCGCGAACTGTTTCAACATGGCGTTCGTGCTCCCGTTTGCAGGATATTATATCTATAAGGCGATAAGTTACAATTCCGCCGCCGGTTCAAATAGACGGGTCATGGCCGCGGGGGTTGCCGGTTACATCGCCATTAACCTTGCCGCCGGTCTGACCGGATTCGAATTCGGGATCCAGCCGCTCCTTCACAAAACGGCAGGCGGGCAGGCATTGTACTGTCCCTACGGGTTGAATGTAGCCCTCCCGGCGATGCTTGGCGAGCACCTCCTCGTATTTGGATGGGTGGAGGCGATCGTCACCGCGCTTGTGATAAAGTACCTGCAGAAGCAGGCTCCGGAACTTCTGGAAAAGGGGAGGGCATAACGGTGAAGACAACGACCAAACTCTGGATAGGATTGGCCATACTGATCGTCCTTTCTCCCATAGGGCTTATATTGCCGGAACATTTCAAGGCAGGATCGGCATGGGGAGAGTGGGGCGCTGAAGAGATGATGGACCTGGTCGGTTATATACCGCATGGCCTGGAAAGACTCGCCGGTTTATGGAAGGCGCCCATTCCTGATTACGCTTTTAAGGGGTGGGAAGGGAAGCCCTTGCAGGACCTTAGTTTTGCCTATATAATATCTGCCGTCGTGGGGATTACCATCACCGTCCTGGCGGTCATCGGTATAGCCAGGTTGCTGGTGAAGAAAGAGGATCGATGTTAAGGAAAAGGCATAATAATTTCATAGAGCGCTCTATAATGGGCGCCCTATCTTTCCTGAAAGGGTCCGTATTTTCCGATGAATATGCGTCACGGGACGGGCTCCTGCAATCGATAGACCCGAGGGCGAAGCTCGTCACATTCTTCATATTTCTTTTGACGGTACTATTCACGCACAGCATAACCGTCTCTATCTGCCTTTATCTCCTATGTCTGGTGCTCGCCCTTTTTTCGAAGATCGACCTGGGTTTCTTTTTAAAGAGGACGTGGATATTCATCCCTCTTTTCTCTCTTTTTATCGCCATACCGGCGCTCTTTAGCGTCTTTACGCCCGGAGACGCAATATCCGGTTTTAAGGCCCTGGGGCTGGAGCTCATCATCACACGCCAGGGTTTGTACGGGGCGCTCTTGTTCGTCGCGAGGGTCATCGCCTCGGTCTCTTTCGCGGTCCTTCTAAGCATCACCACAAGGCATTTTGAATTGCTCAAAGTCCTGCGTATATTCAGGATACCTCAGGTATTCGTGATGATACTGGGTATGTGCTACAGGTATATCTATCTATTCATGGAGGTGGTTGAAGATACGTATATGGCGATAAAGAGCCGCACCGGAGGGAAAGTCCACTACAGGAAAGGACAGCATATAGTGGCCTGGAGCATGGCCTCACTCTGGCACAGGTCATACCTCCTGAATGAGGAGGTCTACGGCGCGATGCTTTCGAGGGGCTTTGGCGGCGAGCCGGTCATATTGAAAGACCTCAAGACGAAGCCGAGGGACTGGGTCTGGCTCTTCTTTGCCGTATGCCTGTCCGTCGCACTTCTTTATTTCGGCGATAAATGGAAATTCAACATATTATGAATAATGATGTATTTGAATTAAGGGATGTCCGTTTTTCATATCTCGGGAAGTATCCGGCGTTATGCGGAGTGGACATAACGGTCGCAAAGGGCGAAAGGATAGCCGTCATAGGCGCGAACGGTTCCGGAAAATCGACGCTTCTGCACATACTGGACGGGCTATTCTTCCCGGATAGCGGCGACGTCAAGGCCTTCGGTGCGGAGTTGAGCGAAAGGGCGCTTTCCGATGAAGGGTTCAACCGTGATTTCAGGAAGAAGGTAGGGCTTGTATTCCAGAACCCGGATGTCCAGCTATTCTGCCCTACGGTCAGGGAGGAGATAGTGTTCGGCCCGCTTAACTTCGGACTCGATCATGCGGCGATAACGGCGGCATTCAATTCCATAATAGAGGTCTTCGGCATAAGAGACCTGATCGAAAGGATGCCTCACCAATTGAGCATAGGGGAGAAGCGTAAAGTAGCGATGGCATCGGTCCTGATATCAGGGCCCGATGTCCTCCTTCTCGATGAGCCGACGGCAGGCCTCGACCCCAAGACGTCACGCGACTTGATAGATCTCCTTAACGGATATCACGCCGAGGGTAAGACGGTGATCACGGCAACGCATGACATGCATATTATTGAGGAGATCGCGGACACCGTATATGTATTCGGCCGGGATAAAAGGATAATAAGGAGCGGCCGCCCCGCGGAACTATTGGCCGATACCGTTTTTCTGCAGGAGAATAACCTGATCCACATGCATTCCCACAGCCATGGCGGTAAGACCCATATACACCCGCACCGGCATCTTAGCCCCGACCACCACCACACTTGAGACATTTTTTATTGACACAACTTTCATATATGTGATAAGATGGTTATGAACATACGTTCATAACTATGAGGCCGTGATGCGTCCCAAGAAGACGAGATGGATAAGGTGTTTGCCGGGCGAGAGGTGTTTCAAGCCGGTATGCAAGCCCCTCGATAGGCTGGAGGGCGTATATCTCACCCTTGACGAGTTTGAGGCCTTACGCCTCGCGGACCTCAAGAGGTTGAAACAGGTCGACGCGGCACGGCGGCTCAAGATATCGCGCCCCACGTTCTCGAGGATCGTATCCTCGGCGCGGAAGAAGATAGCCGACGGCCTGGTCAATATCAAGGCCATAAGGATAGAAGGCGGTTGCTGCAAAATCATAAAGAAAGGCCGGTCATAATGGATAGAAGGGCTGTCTCCGCAGTAGCTATACTGCTATTTATCTTTGCGGTTATAATAGTATACGAATGGAGCGGGACGTGGAGAGGCGTTAAGACCACCATGGCCGAGAAGAAGGTCATTACCGCTAAGCTCCTGGAGGAAAATAAGATACCTGTGCACGCATTCATAGCCGCCACGATCGTTGACTATGTAAAACACTCGTGGCTATGTCTTCTTCTGGCCTTTATAGCCGCGGGCGCGCTGCAGGAGTTTGCGCCGAGAGACAAGGTCATCAAGCTCATGGGATCCGGCAGGGGTTTCACGCCGTATGCGGTAGCCGGGTGCGGGGGGCCGCTACTTTCGATGTGCTCATGCAGCATAATCCCTCTTTTCGGCGGACTATATAAAAGAGGCGCAGGGTTAGGCCCGGCCATAACCTTTCTCCTGGCATCGCCGGCATTCAACCCTGCGGCGATCCTTCTCACACTGGGACTCCTTGGCTGGAAATTTGCCATAGCAAGGATCGTAGTTGCTGTAACGGCCGGGATCCTTGTCGGGTATGCTACAGACAGGTTTTTTAAAGATAGGATCCCTGAGCCGGGACCGATACGGATAGATACGGAAGTTGAAGGGGCGTTACAGGATGATCAGGGTTTTGGTAAGAGGTTCTTTAATATGACCCTCTATTCCTGGGAATTCGTTAAGATGGTGCTTCCTCTTATATTCCTGGGCGTCATATGTGCGGGTCTGGTCAAGGCCTTTTTACCTCCCTCCCTCATAATCAAATACCTGGGTAACGGGGTCTTGCCGATCATGCTATCTTCGGCTATAGGGGTCTTCATGTATACGCCGACTTTAGTCGAGGTGCCGCTCGTCAGGGGGTTATTGGAATCCGGCATGGGCACAGGCGCCGCGATGGCCTTTCTTCTGACCGGCCCGGCATTAAGCCTGCCTTCGATACTCGGCGTATGCAAGATAGTCAAACCGAGGGTGCCGGCGTTCTATGCGACACTCATGTGGATATGCGGTACCATCGCAGGTATTTTATTCTGGTTACTTGTGCCGGTATTTTAATCGAAGGGAGAATGCTATGAAGATAGAGATATTCGGACCGGGATGCCATCGATGCGGAGAGCTTGAAAAGGCCGTAAAGAATGTTATCTCAGAGCTCAATATACCCGCGGATATCGAAAAGGTCAAAGATATAACAAAGATAGTCGACGCGGGGATCATGCAGACGCCCGGATTGCGCATCAACGGCAAGATCAAATGCTCCGGGCGCATTCCTAAAGTAGAAGAGATAAAGAAGTGGATCGATGAAAGATAAAAAGATAAAGAAGATGGTGAAAGAAGGTTATGCCAGGGTAGCGGCACAAGGCATCTCCTGCTGCCCTACAAATTCATGCTGCGGGAGCCGAAACCGGGCAAAGGATGTGAGCAGGGCCGTCGGTTACAGCGATGCGGAGATCGATACCGTTCCCGAAGGCGCTAACCTGGGCCTCGGATGCGGCAATCCGGTCGCTATCGCATCTTTAAAAGAGGGCGACGTCGTGCTCGATCTGGGGAGCGGCGCCGGATTTGACGCGTTCCTTGCCTCGTCAAGAGTCGGTAAGACCGGCCGCGTCATAGGTGTCGATATGACGCCGGAGATGGTTGAAAAGGCCCGGGATAATGCCGGGAGGGGTGATTATAAGAACGTGGAATTTATGCAGGGCGAGATCGAAAAACTGCCTCTTGAGGATGCCTCGATCGACGTTATCATATCGAACTGCGTCATCAACCTGTCGCCTGAAAAAGAGCAGGTCTTTAAAGAGGCCTTCAGGGTGCTTAAGCCCGGAGGGCGGCTTATGGTCTCTGACCTGGTTCTGGTCAAAGATCTGCCTGATAGTATAAAGGGATCTGTCGAGGCATATGTGGGTTGCCTTGCCGGGGCGGTCAAAAAAGACGAGTATCTGAAGTTCATAAAACTGGCCGGCTTTAAAGAGGTCAAAGTGATAGACCAGATAAGCTATCCCGTAGATGCCATCTTCAAGGAACTTGAAGGCGTCCGGGACACGGTAGCCAGCATAAAAGTATCCGCAAAAAAATCTTTGATATGGGATACCGTCGCGCTATAATACACCTATATCTTTAACAGGCGGAGGGGTGAGATGAGGCGATTCCTGCGGGTCTTTACATCCGGGCTTCTGATCTTACTGGCGCTCGGCAGTTACATCTTCTACGAATATACCCTTAAGGAGAAGCTTGAAAGCGTGCGGGAGAAATTGATCCTGGTCGCCTCCAACGCCTCGCTCTCTATAGATACGGACCAGCTGCTAAGGATACCGTTAAATAAGGAGGGCGACAAGACCGAAGAGTACAGGGCCGTCTATCAGAAACTGTACAGCATAAAGAAGATGAACCCTTTCATAAAGTTCATATATATAATGAAGGCCACGGACCGGCCCGGCATCCTGCAGTACATCGTTGATGTCGATCCTCTCCCGGATACCGTAACGGCGGAGAGCCCGACCGCTTTCCCGGGAGATGAGTACGATGCGCGGAATGTGCCGGAGATGCTTAAGGCCTACAGCGGCCCCACCGCCGACAGAGGTCCGACCGCCGACGTATGGGGGACGGTAATATCCGGTTATGCGCCGCTTTACGGCGATACCGGCGAGGCGGTCGCTATCCTGTGCGTCGATACGGACGGCACGGGGATATACGGCGGTCAAAGGACGGCCTGGATACGCTCATTCTTCATATCGTTGATCGTAATAACAGTCCTCATCCCGTTATTTTTAAGAATGGAGGTTTAGATGCGCCGATACGGTGTTGCTGTGGGTATAGTTATCGCGGCCATGGTATATTCCGCCTTTTCACATGCCGCAAATATACGCCTGAAGGAGGGGCGCGTTTTTGAAGGAGAAATAATAGGCGAGACGGCCGATTCGGTAAGGGTAAGAGAGAAGACAGGGGAAGGCCAGTATATAGAGACGGAATACAACAGGTCCGAGATCGAGAGCATGGGCAACACAGGCCGGATCACAGGAGATGAGATCGTGGCAGGGATCATATCTCAACTCTCCCCGCCCGAACCGGACGCCGGACCGGAAGAGGCCGATCCTGTTTACAACGATGCCCTGGACGGGTTGATAGGTAAGATAGAAGGCCTGAAGGTCATCTGGGATATAGACCATACGAGGTTCGACAGCATCAAGGAATGGGTGAAGGGCTTTGAGCCTCTTAAGGAGGCCTTCCAGCAGAGATACGCCGGCTCAGGCAGGTCGTCCTACTATTACATATCTATGGCCCTCGTGGAGCTGAGTAATTTTATGGACTCGGTGAAGAACTTCGAAAAATCGAGGAAGTCGCGGCAGGATATGGAGAGGAACGGATCTTATGGCCTTGCGGATAAGTTCAGGGACGTCGCAAAAGAGTATGAGGACTCGGCTTCGAAGGAAATATCCAAGACGATAGAGTACTGCAATATCGCGCGGCAGAGGGCTGTACGGCAATAATAATAAAGATGAAATGGCATGAAGAATACGATATTTGCTATCCTCTTCGTTCTGGCCCTGGCCATATTCGGCGGGATATTCTATCTGAACGAGATCTTCATACCGGCGAACCTGAAGAGGACGGTCACGGAGGGGATAGAGACCGCTACCGGTAAGAAGGTCCTGCTCGAATCGCTGAAGTTTAGCGTCCTCAAAGGGATGGTGCTGAAGGGGTTCGTGCTATACGACGATAAAGATGTAATACTGAAGGCCAAAGAGATCTCCTGCACGTTCTTCATAATACCTTTCCTGAAAAAAGAGATAATCATCCCCGTAATAAAGATCAGGTCACCCGTAATATTGCTCGAACGCCGCCCGGACAATTCAATAAACCTCTCGGACCTCTTTGACCGGAAGGATGTGCCAAAATACGATTATAACGTAATGGTCCGCAGTATAAGGATGACCGGCGGAAAGGTCATCTTCATCGATGATACCCTGGCGCCGCCGTACGCAAAGGATATCGATAAGGTCAACGTGCGTATATACCTTTCGCCGCCTTCGAAGGCGCTCTTCGACCTTGACTTCGAGATCCCCTCAGAAACGGCCGTAAAGGTGGATTCGACCGGTGAGTATGACATATCATCGGGAAAGGGGAGCGCTAAGATCGCGGTGACAGATCTCTCTTTAAAAGAGTTCGCGGGATATTATGAAAGCACGGGGATGGCCTTTCCCGGAGGCACGTCCGATGCCATTATAGACCTGGATATGGACCGCGATATCATAAGCGCCGGCATGAACGTCCAGACCAAAGACCTCGCCATATTCGGGGGAGGTGCATCGGCCAGGCTCAGCTCCTATATAAAGGCCGACCTTCGGTATTCCCTGAACGACAGGCGGCTGGGATACGCGGGCACCATGAAGATCGATAAGCTTGCCGTCTCCGGGGTGGAATATTTCCAGGATGCCGATGAGATAGAGGGAGACCTCTCATTCAGCGATTCGGGGTTCTCTTCCAATAATATCAGCGCAAAGATCTTCGGCATACCCGTCGGGGCAAAGGTGAACCTGGCTAAGCTTGAGGCCGCCCTTCTCGATATCGACATCATAGCCGATGTGAAACTCGATCTCCTCGAGGCGATATTGAAAGAGAGATTCGAGATGAATATACCGGCCCGTCTGGAGGGCGACGGCAGGCTCTATATCACCATGCAGTACAAGATACCGGTCGTGGCCCCGCCCGAGGTAAGGGGATCGCTCGAGACCTCCGACGCGTCAATAATCATAGAGGAAGGTAAGCCCCGCATAGAGAAGGTCAGGGGCATCCTGCAGTTCGGCGCGAATCAGTTCACATGGTCCGGCATCGATCTGATGTACCTCGGTACCCCTTACAGGACATCGGGCACCCTTACCAATCCGGATGCGCCGGGGGTACAGCTTAAACTATCATCGAAAGACCTCTCATTGGAATCCGTCTTTTCGGTTAACGGGAGGCAGATGACTTTCGGCAAGTTCGAAGGCAGTTATCTCAATTCAAACTTTTCGCTTAAGGGCAAGGCGGTCCTTGCGTCTCCGTCCGCCATAAATGCCGACATAAAAGGCGCGCTGGATGTGAGGATCGGCGATATGAAGACGGCGTTGAAGGATCTCAGGGATAAATTGGAGCGCATGAGAGCGGCAGGGTCCTTTCATGCGGATCTCAATCTGAAAGGGAACATGAAGGATATCAGATCCTGCGCCATAGAAGCGAAGGTCATGAGCAGTTCGGTGTCGCTATACGGCCTCAAACCGGCCAGTATCGTCATCGATTATTACCAGAAAGACGGTGTCGTCGATATGCCCCGTATACATTCGTTCCTTTATGGCGGCACGCTTGATGCCGATGCCAGGATAGACCTTGTCTCGAGGGGAAACCCTTATTCGGTGAACGTAGAGATCAAAAATGTGAAGCTTGAAAAATTGAAAGAGGATATAGGCATGAGAGATAAGGATATATCAGGATCGGTATGGTTCCGGGCGAAATTGAACGGCCTGTCAGATGATCCCGCGACCTTGAACGGGGCCGGGAATATATCGGTCGATGACGGCAAACTGTGGCAGCTCAACCTCTTCAGGGGGCTCGGGGTATTGATCTTCACGAGCGACTTCAGCGAAGTTATATTCAAAAAGGCCTCCGCCTCGCTGGTCTTCAGGGATAAGGCCGTCTCCACGGACGGCATGTGGCTCACGAGTGACCTCATAAATATGTATGGTTCGGCCCGGATAGGTTTCGACAACTCCATAAAGGCATCCCTGAAAGCGGAGATCGCCCAGGATGCGCTGGAGTCGGGCGCCAGGAAGAATATCACAACGGCGATGGGAAGATATACCATGATAGATGTGGTCGGGACGCTCAAGGAGCCGAAGTACCGCCTCACGCCGGATATAGGCGGCATACTCGGGGATATCAAGGGTTTTGTCTTCGAATAGCCCTCCGGAGACCGCCCTTGCCCGGCTATCGCGATCTCAGTAATGCCTCGAAGAAATCGGTCTGTACCTTTGCCTCTCTCCAGAAGACCTTGACCCAATCTTCAGGCACGGGGTAATCCTCTTCCCTGATATGGATATCTTCGTACGGGATACGGGAATCTTTCGCCGCCTTCAGGTAAAAGTACATACCCTTTTTGAGCAATCTCTCTATCTGCGTAAAATAGTACCGGATCTGTCCCGGCCTCATCTCATGCAGGGTAGAGATGCTGATGAAGAGGTCGACCGTCCCTTCCGGGAGCATCTCTATCTGGCTGGGGAGAAAGAAGAGTATGTCCGATCTTTCAAACTCCTCTTTTATGTCGGAATAGGAATTGAACTCCCTGAAGGCGAATATCCTCTTTCCCGGGAATGAGCCGCTCAGATATCTTTCGGCGATGTAGAGAGCGGGAGGTGTGTCTATTATGATATATTTCAAAGGCGACATTACGGACAGGAAGACGAACGCCGTCCTGCCGTATCCCGCCCCCAGCTCGCAGACGGTCCCGATCTTTTCCCTGTCGCGGACCGGCCCCATCATGGAATTGAACTCTATCGCAGAATTTGCTATGTCCTGAGATATGAGCCGGCCGTCCAGATGTATCCTGGGAGGGTTGCCGGCCTCGGGCTCTTCCAGCCGGCCAAGGAGATCTTCGTTATCGTTACGTCTCGCATATTCCCATAACATGAAGACGAGAAAATTGTAAAACAGGGATTGCCGCCATCTTAAATATCTATGCCGCGGGGGGAAGAAACTCCTGAAT
Source organism: Candidatus Omnitrophota bacterium (assembly GCA_041650805.1). Taxonomy (NCBI): domain Bacteria; kingdom Pseudomonadati; phylum Candidatus Omnitrophota; species Candidatus Omnitrophota bacterium. Next base: position 124,749 of record JBAZKM010000006.1, read on the forward strand.
ATATTTCTTATCGTTGCGCCGGGCCCGGAGTGAGAGACCAGGTATCTGGTCTGCCTGTTGACCGGGAAGTTCGGCAGCCAGGTAAAATAATGCGACGCCACCGGTATCTTAAAATTTTCATACCCGTATTTGAATAACCGTTCTTCGTGTACCGTATTCAGGTGGTCCCAATATTTTGAGGGCTGGACCTCGCTCCTGCCGCGTGACAGGGACGCTTTCATCTCTCCGATCCTTGCGCGCATGGCCCTCTCCTCCCGTTCAGTCATCGCATATCCTCCCTAGAGATCTCTCAAGGACCTGTCGCGGTATATTATGCGTGATGTAATGGCAAAAGAGGCAGTGGTTCGTTGTCATGCCGGGAAAGCGGACGCCTGACGTCTCGAGCGCCTTACGGACCGGATGGAGGCCCGATCCGAATATCGCAGAGATGAGACGGTTATCCCCGGCGTTGCGTAAAAGTTTTTGAGGAGTGTCAGTTTTTATGGAGCCGAGCGTCAACATCTCCGTGCCGTTGGCGTATCCGCAGCACGGTTTGATCGTACCGTCCGGAAGGATGTAAAATAGATTACCCGGCCCTTCACAGAAGTCATCCCGGAACCATCTTCCGTTCCACGGGTCTTTCAGACGCGCCGCCTTACCTACGGGCGAAAGGTCTATATATGATATCCTGATGAAGAGCCCGCCGCCTTTTATACAGGCGTGTCCGGATCCGGCGCCTTTCATGGCTGCGCCCAGGAGACGGGAGAGTTTTAAAAGCCGTCCGCCGGTCCGGCTATCCATCGCTCCCTTTACTGCGGCGACAGATATTATGTCGGGCCGGTTCCATATCTCCCGAGCGGCCCTTATGAACGATGCGACCTTCTTCAGGTCCTGGCGGTGGAACGCGTCCACGCTTACACATATATCGCCGTCATACCCGGCCCTGTATATTTGTTCCAGGGACGGGATGAGTTCTTTCTTCGAATTGAACCAGGCACCATTCGTCATGATCCGGCCGAAGAGCATCCCGCGCCGTACAGCTTCCTTTATTATCGCGCACAGGAGATCGAGCGCAAGGAACGGTTCGCCCCCCGTAAATCCTACCCGCTTGATCCCGAGATCCGAACATCCGGCGAGGAATCTCAGGGCGCCCTTCCTGCCCAGGGCCGCGCCGCCGGGTTCTGTATTGCAATGGCCGCACCGCAGGTTGCACCGGGCGGTAAGGGAGAAGAGGACCTCGGTGGGACGGAATCGTCGTTTTTTCATCGGGACCATTATATCAAAACCCACGCATATATTCAGTAGTTATATGATATGGGATGTGCTAAAATATGCGGTATGAAAAGAGCCGGATCACCTAAAGTGGCCATAGTAGGGAGACCGAACGTCGGGAAGTCGTCCCTCTTCAACAGGATCGTCGGCGCGAGGAAGGCGATAGTGGAATCGACAAGCGGCACGACGCGGGACAGGATCCACGCCGACATCACCTGGAAGGGGAAGGGCTTCACGGTAATAGATACGGCCGGGTTCGACCCTTCGGTAAACTCAGGGTCGAATCCTGAGGATGCCGAAGGATTCGAGAAGGCGGGATCAGGCGATATGGCCGGCCTCATCATGGGGCAGCTTAAGAAAGGCATCGAGGAGGCGGATATAATATTGTTCGTTACCGACGGGATGGCGGGCATAACGCCTCAGGACGCGGACCTTTCGTCGGTGCTGAGGAAGACCTCCAAGAAGATATATCTCGCAGTGAACAAGATCGATAAAGAATCGGACGCGGGCCGCGCGCTCGATTTCTTCGAGCTGGGCCTGGGAGAACCTTACGCGATCTCCGCTATGCACGGGAGAGGTATAGAGCGGCTGTGCAACGACATCGTGAAGGGGATGGGGAAGGCCGCGGAGAGAGGTGTTACGCCATCCGTCCGGGTCGCCATAATAGGCAGGCCCAACGTGGGTAAGTCATCGTATCTCAATTGCATCCTGAGCGAGGATAGGGTCATCGTCCACCCGACCGCCGGCACTACCAGAGATGCGGTCGACATCGATCTCAACTATAAGGAAAGGGACTACGTCTTCATAGATACCGCGGGGATCAGGCATAATGCTAAGATAAAAGAGGCGGCGGATTTTTACGGGAGCGTACGCTCAAAAGAGGCCATAAAGCGGTCCGACGTGGCGATAGTCCTGTTAGACGGCTACGAAGGGCTGACGAAGGATGACGCGCGCGTGATAGAACTGATCATAGACGAGGGAAAGGCGCTTATCATAGCTGTCAATAAGTGGGACCTCGTTAAGGGAACGGAGATGTCAAAATACAGGGACCGGCTCATAAGACAGATGAACGATATACGGAACTTCCCGGTCGTATTCATATCGTGCAAGACGGGGAGGAACGTCAGGGAGACGCTCGACCTGATATGGGCGGCCTATGAGAGATACAGGGTGACGATCCTGCCCGATAAACTGGCCGCGACACTGAAGTCATTGAACTGCGATGCGGAGATGGTCAGGAGAAGGATAAATTTCAGGTACCTGGTTCAGGAGGGCACTATGCCGCCCGGGTTCATACTGGGCGTAAAAGGCGCCGGTCCGGAAGGGGATAATACCAGGAGGTTCGCCGAGAACTTCCTTAGGAAGGCCTACGATCTCGAGGGCGTGCCCATAAAGGTGCGTTTTAAAAAGTAGTTCCTTATTTCACCCGTACGTTGTACAATTGTAAAAGACCTGTCAGGGAAGTAAGGTGTATGGTACATTGTCGTTTGTAATTTAAAAGAGGGCTTGTTATGGCAAAGAGGATCCTTGTAGTGGACGATGAGAAGGATTGCTGTTCATTCATAAACGATTACCTGGCGAAACGCGGCTATTCCGTCGACGTGGCTTACGACGGCATACAGGCAAAAGAGATGCTGGACAAGAACTCATACGATTGTATATTCTTCGACTGCAATATGCCCGAGTTGACCGGAATAGAGCTCGTCTCGGTAATAAATAAGAAGAACCCTCACGCCAGGAAGGTCATGATATCCGGATACGAGGGCGTAGATGAAAATTTCGCGAAGAAGATAGGCATAGACGCGTTCCTGAGTAAACCCGTCATCCTGAGAGACCTTGAGACGGCTATCGGGGCCTAGACCAATATGACCCACCCGGCGGACCTCCGCAGATGACCATAACAAGACACGGTTTGATGATAATCGCGCTATGTTCGATAGGCAGCCTCTGCTACTCCGCAGATTCTATCACGAAGACGAAGACCGTCAATTATGAGGACGGCCAGAAGATGGCCGAGTTCACCATAAGAGACGGGAAACGGGACGGCGAGTCGAAGCTCTACTATGAAGACGGCACCCTCAAGTCCATCACCAGTTACAGGAACGGGAAACGGGACGGGAACGAAAAGTTATTCTGGCCGAACGGCGCCCTGGAGGTCTCGAGGAATTTCAATGCGGGTGAACCGGACGGTTACGCAAAATATTACACTATGTACGGGTGGAAGCAGCTGGAAGAGCATTACGTTAAAGGACAGCTCGAGGGCGTATCGAGGGGTTACTATGAGGAGGGCGGGCTGAGATACGAACAGCCGTATAAAAATAATAAGAAGGAAGGCACCAGGATAGTCTATGACAAAGACAGCACCGTATTGCTCGAGCTCCCGTATAAGAATAACAGGCGTAACGGCATGGCCAGGCATTACTACGGGGAGAGGATACCCAAACTCGACAGCGTCTACGTGGAGATCAGGAGGAAAGAGGAGGGGAATTACAAAAAAGGGCAGCTGATAGCCGAGGTGCCGTATAAGAACAGCAAACGGGAGGGTATCGCGACTTACTATCACAGTAACGGTAAACCTAAGCTTGAGATAGAGTTCAAGGACAATAAATTCAAGAAATCGAAGAGATGGTATTACGAGAACGGCAAGCTCCTGTGCGAGGCATTTTATGATAAGGAGGGCCGGTTGAGCGGGCCCGTCTCGAATTATTACGAAGACGGCAAGCTGCGTTCGCGGGAGCTTTACACCAAAGGCGTCCCGAACGGCATGACCAGGTATTATGAGAAGGGCGGCACCATACGCAGGGAGGAGTCCTACACCAACGCCGTGCTGGACGGCGTGGTGAAGCAATACTATCCTGACGGGAAGGTATATCTGGAGCAGCCCTTCAGGAACGGCACGCTGGAGGGCATCGAAAGATATTATCACCCTAACGGGAAGGTCAAGATAGAGACGCCTTACCGTAACGGTTACGTCGACGGCATGTGGAGGTTCTATGACGAAGACGGCAAACTCGTTGCCGAAGGCCTTCTCGAGAAGGGCAAACTCATAGGCAAATGGAAGTTCCGGGACAGCGAATAATGAGATATTGGACAAAGCATGATAATTATGGTAATATTCATGTTATAAAAAGACGGAGCCGCTGATGTTCTCTTTGACCGTAGTATATGTATTTACGATAATAGTCAGCGTCATCATAGCATTATTGCTCGCCTATTTCGCCAGCCTTTCGTCCAGGCCGCAGAAGAGCGCGGACACGGACAGAAAAGTGACGATCTTCCCCGATTCATCCTCCGCATCCGACAGCGACCTAAAGAAGATCGTCTATCATGAGATAAGCGGGCTTGTCGAATCGAAGACGCGCTGCCAGAAGATAGCGGATACCGTTTCCGATATCTTCCGTAAGGAGCTGGAGGAGAAGATAAGCGTCAATAACTCCAACATCGCCTCGAAATATGAAGAGATAATCAAGAAAAAGGGCGAGAGCGAAGATGTGGCATGGAAAAAATATAAGAAGATACTGATAGACAAGGAAGAGACCGAGGCGGTCATCAGGAGCATAGCCGAAGGGCTGGTGGTCATAGACGCCAAAGGCAAGGTCGTCATGATGAACCCGGCGGCCGAGAAGCTTCTGGAGGCCTCGAAAAAAGACAAGATAGGCAAGTCGATACTGGAGAATATAAAAGAGTCACAGCTCCTGTCGCTCTCCAAATCCTCGCAGAACGGCGAGGACAGGTCGATAGAGCTCATAAGTAACCGCGATGAGACGAAGAAGGTGTTGAGGGCAAGCACCGCCGTGATCGAGAACGAGAACGGGCAGACCGTCGGCATGGTCTCGGTCCTGAGCGATATAACGAAGCAGAAAGAATTGGACGAGATGAAATCCAATTTCGTCGCCAACGTCTCTCATGAACTGCGCACCCCGCTCGTGGCCATCGAGAAGTCCATATCCCTCATCGTCAACGGGACTACAGGGCCGCTTTCGGAATCCCAGGCGCAGCTCCTGTCGATAGCGGAACGTAACCTGAGGCGGCTTACATTCCTGATAAACGACCTCCTGGAACTGGCCAAGCTCGAGGCCGGCAAGACGAAACTGAGGCGCGAAGATGCGCCTATCGGGAAGATCATAGACGAGGTCATAGAGAGTTTAGAGGCATGGGCAAGCACCAAGTCCATAAAGATAGAGAAATATATAGAGAAGGACCTGCCCGAACTGCATATGGACCCGGGCAGGATAACGCAGGTCCTGAATAACCTGATAGGCAATTCCATCAAGTTCACCCCTACGGACGGCACCATAATAGTCAGGGCGATATTGCGCGGAGGCGCGAACCCGCAAGTCGAGGTCAGCATAAAGGATACGGGCATAGGTATAGCCAGGGAAGACCTCACGAAGGTCTTCAACAAGTTCTACCAGGCGGGAGAGAGGGTCGCCACCGATATCAGCGGGACGGGTATAGGGCTGGCCATCTCAAAAGAGATCATAGAGCTTCACGGGGGCACTATCCGGGTGGAGAGCGAAAAGGGGAAGGGCGCCGAATTCATATTTGCGTTGCCGGTGAAATCTGGAGGGTAGGATCATGGATAAGGATATAAAGGTTCTGATAGTCGATGACGAGGCGGACTTCAGGCAGGTCATGACGGTGTGGCTCGAATCGAAGGGGTATTCCGTCATAGCCGCGGCAAACGGCAAAGATGCCATCAGCATGGTGAAGAGAGACGAGCCCAATATAATTTTCATGGACCTGAGGATGCCTATCATGGACGGCAGCGAGACGATCAAGAGGATCAGGCGTTTCAACAGGCATATACCCATAATAATAATAAGCGCGTATGTCAACGATCCCAAGATGAAAGAGGTCCGGACTACCGATATCTCCGGCATATTCTATAAGAGCGACGACTTCGAAAAAGGGAGAGCCATCCTCGAGGCGGTGCTGAGGACTCACAAGAAACTCAAAAAGACAGGCACGGATAAAGAGTAACGCCATAACGAGCCATTAATATATCCCGTTGATGATAAATAAAAAAATATTTTTAATAGTTTCCCTCGGTTTTGTATTAGCCCTCAATCTTTACGTCCGCTCCTTCCCCGTATATTTTCCGCAGCTGAAGACACAGGCCAGGGATATCATAGAGAGCGCTATCCAGAAGGGGACCATGGAAGAGGTCTATAAAAAATTCCCCCAATTCTATCCCCTTGCAAAGGATGAGATAAAGAAGTCGAAGATGGACGAATATAAGCGGCTCAACCGGAAGTCGATAGACAAGCAGATAGAGGACCTCTACGCCAAGATGAAGGACAGATACCAGGACGATTCGGGCCAGACGTACATCATGGAGCTCGATTGCTGGCACTGGACGAGGTATGTCGATAATATCCTGAAGACGGGCCATCCCGGTGACCAGGTCATAGACGGGGCGCAGTGGGACATGTTCATGCTCGCCCCGCTGGGTTGGAAGATATTGTGGGATAACCTCCTCTATTATCTTGCGGCGTTCTTATACGGCGTCTTCTCCGTATTCCATAAGGTGCCGCTGCTGACTTTTCTCTTCTACCTCCCGCTCTTCTTCATATCCGTTTTTACGATCGTCCTCTACTCCGTATCTTTCCGGTACGGGAGATATCTCGGCGCCGTCTTAACGTGCCTTTTCATAGGTATGACCCCTGTATTCATACCGAGGAGCTGCGCCGGCTGGTTCGACAAGGATATACTGAGCATGATGTTCCCGGTAGCGATATTCGGGTCTTATATCTCGGCCCTCGTAGCCGGCTCCTTCCGGAAGAGATTATTGTGGACCGTCTTTACCGCATTCCTGGTCGGGCTCTTCGCATTCGCCTGGACATTCTGGTGGTTCATATTCGTCATAATAGTATTTTACGAGGTCCTCTCGCTGGCGCACGCGGCGTTCTTCGAGGTATATCTAAGTAAGAAAGGTCCGGCGATGTTGAAAGAGAGGTCCATCCTGCTCGCCGTCTTTGTCTTTGCCGGTTTCCTGTGGGCTATAGCGCTGGCCGGCACAGAGCCGGTGATCGAGCTCTATAATCAGGTACGGTTGGCTCTTATCTTCAATAAACCGCTCATGACCTCCATCTGGCCCAATGTCTATTCCACCGTAGGGGAGATGAGGAAAACGAGCATAGCAGAGATGGCCCGCTCCGTAGGCGGCACGCAGGGTATGTGGCTCGTAGCCATCTCCGCGCTCTGCATGGCAGTGCTCTTTGTCCGTTCTTTCCTTGATAAGAAGTGTGAGCCGTTCAAGCGCGCCTCCATATCGATACTCGTCATATGGCTTGCCGCCATGGTCTTTGCCACGACAAGGGGTGTGAGGTTCGTGATGTTCCTATCTCCTCCCCTCGGGATATCGTTCGGGTGGGCGGCGAGCGACCTATACCGTTATCTTAAGGGCAGGAATAAGATGCTGGGCGTCGTATGCGCCGGGCTGATCCTGGCCGGGTCGGGGACCGTATTGATAAATAACGGATATTCCGCGGCAAGGTCCTCCTTCCCGCTCATGGATGACGGGTGGTATAAAGTCCTTAACCTTATGAAGGAGAAGACCCCGCCGGACACGATAGTCAATTCCTGGTGGGATTTCGGCGATTGGTTCAAGGTCGTCGCCGGCCGCCGCGTGATATTTGACGGGCAGAGCCAGGGCACGCCCCAGGCCTACTGGATGGCCAAGGCGCTTCTGACCGATGACGAAAATCGGGCCGTAAGCATACTGAGGATGCTGAATAACGGCGGCAACGAGGCGTTCAACGCCATGGACAGGAACATAAAGAACCCGCTCCTTTCGGCGCTTCTCCTGGAAGGGATAATGGTCATGCCGCCGGATAAGGCGCAGGCGACGCTCGCGAAATTTTTGCCTCCCTCATTCGACAGGGACGAGGTCATGAGGATACTCTTTGCCGCGCCGCCGAGGGCCTGTTTTGTCGTCGATAATTCCATGCCTTTCAAGATCGGGGCGATCTCATTCCTGGGGAACTGGGACTTCTCGAAGGTCTACATAGCGCAGAACTTCAATAAACAGGAGAAGGGGCAGATAATAGAATATCTTAAAGGCTTCGGCAGAGACGAGCAGGACCTCCAGAGATTTTATCAGGAGGTCTTCCTGATATCGACCAAAAAACTCGATGACTGGCTTTCGCACCGCCTCCAGTTCTACTCCGGGCTTATGGACGGGCGCGAGAAGGACGGCATCGTTTACTTCGAGAACGGCTTTGCGTATAACCCGAAGGATAACAGCCTCCAGTCAGGCAACGGGCAGATACCGAGGAGCTTGTTCCTCCAGGTGGGCGACGATATAGTGGAGAGCGTATATCCGAAACCGAATATAATATGTTCTCTCCTGATATTCAGGACGGAGTCGGGATATAAGTGCATCATGCTCGACCGCGAGCTGGGCAGAAGCATCTTTGTGCGTCTCTATTTTATGAGGGGGAAAGGGCTGAAGCATTTCGTCCCGTTCATCGATGCCGAGGAAGGCAACAGCTATATACGCGTATTCGGAATAGCGTGGTGAGACATGGATAAAGATATAGAGCTTTCGGTAGTGCTACCGTGCCTGAACGAGGAGAAAGCGCTCGGCGTCTGCCTGGATAAGATAAAGGAGGTCTTCTCCAGGGAGGGCATAAGCGGTGAGATAATAGTTTCGGACAACGGTTCGACCGACCGTTCCGCCGAGATCGCCAGGAAGGCGGGGGCGATAGTCGTATCGGAACCGCAGAAGGGTTACGGCGCCGCTTACCTGAGAGGGCTCAGGGAGGCGAGGGGGCGCTTCATAGTGATAGGGGACAGCGACAACTCATACGATTTCTACGACATACCCAGATTCCTCAGGGCGCTGAGGGAAGGGTATGATTTTGTCATGGGTTCAAGGTTCAAGGGCGGCATACAGAAAGGGGCGATGAGCTGGTCGCACCGTTATATAGGGAACCCTATACTTTCGTTCATGTGCCGTCTCTTCTTCCATACCTCGCTCTCGGATATACATTGCGGCATGCGCGCCTTTACTCTCGACGCATACAGGAAGATGAGGCTGAGGACCCTCGGGATGGAATTTGCGACGGAGATGGTGCTCTCCTCGCTCCTCAATAACCTCAAGGTATACGAGATACCGATCGATTATCATCCCAGGAAAGGGAAGTCGAAATTGAACCCCCTGTATGACGCCTGGCGCCATGTGAGGTTCATGCTGCTCTACTGCCCCCTGTGGCTCTATTTCATCCCTGGGACACTGGGGTTCGCCGCAGGCCTCTTCCTCCTTATATTGATATTGCCCGGGCCGTTCCTCTTCCTGGGCCGCTACTGGGACATGCATGTCATGATATTCGGCAGCATGACCGCCATAGTATCTTACCAGATCCTGAATCTGGGGGTATACGCGCATACCTTCGCCATAAGACAGGGATTTTTGAAGTATGACCCTCTCACGCTCTTCTTCCAGCGCCACTTCAACCTGGAGAAGGGGCTCGTCCTGGGCGGGCTGGTATTCCTCACCGGGTTTACCGTCATATGCCTGATATTCGCCGAGTGGTTCTCGAGATATTTCGGCGCGCTCTACAGGATAAGGGAGTCGATACTCGCCATGACCCTAATGACCATAGGGCTCCAGACGATGTTCTCTTCATTCTTCATAAGCCTGTTGTTCCTGGAGAAGGAATGAACCCGCCCCGGAAGTTAAAGAACGCCTTCCTGCTCTGTCTCATCCTTTTGATCGGATTATTGCTGCGGCTGTACAATGTCAATTTTCCCTCGATCGGTTATCATAATATGCAGGAGAACGAGCAGATGAGCATAGCCCATAATATGGAGGCGAGGCACGATTATGTGACGAAGGTCTCCTATTCCGGCAATGCCTTCGGGGACGGACTTCCGTCGGTCTCCGACCCGCAGGCCCCCCTCGTCGCTTACCAGACGCTCGCTGTATGGGGACTTTTCGGGGAGAACCTGTGGGGCCCGAGGTTATTCAACATCGTCTTCGGGGTATTGAGCATCCTGGTGATCTATCTGGTCTCATGCCTGTTGTTCGACAACAGGCATATATCGCTCTTCGTTGCCCTCGAGCTGGCCATAATGCCGCTCGCCGTCTTCTTTTCAAGGAACCTCCAGCCGGAAAGTCCGGCCCTCTTCTTCATGTTATTGGGCAGCCTCTTCTATCTGAGAGCCGCTTCGGGCGGAAAGGCCTATAACCTTATAGCGGGGGGGGTCTCATTTTCGGCCGCATGGCTATATAAGTTCAACTTCATTATCGGCGCGGCACCCTTTCTGCTCTATCTGCCGTCCATGATAGGGAAGAGGGGAGATAAGGACTTTGCGTTCCGCCTGACCGGGCTCTTCCTGCCTTACGTCGTAGTGCCGGCGTATCTCCTGTGGGCGCATCTATCGGGGCAGCCCGCCTTCAACGGTTTCGACGCAGGAAAGCTTGCGGAGATATTCTCTTATCCATACTGGAAAGACCACGGGAAGACGATATGGTGGTATATAAAAGACGAGAATTTCACGCTCATCTTTGCGATATCCTCAGCGCTCGGTATAGCGATAGCGTTCTTTAAACGGGCCAATCCCGCCGCGCGCTATATTATAGGATGGACGCTTGCCGCCATCCCCTATGCCGCCTTATACTCCGCCGCTATCCCGCAGAACAACTATTGCCAGATGCCGTTCCTGGCCCTTGTATGCGTATCTACCGCCTACGCGTCGTCCTCCATATCGGTACTGGTAAGAAAGTTCATCAAAAAAGACCCCCTTATACCTATCCTTGTCGTTGTGATAGCCGCGTCGGCCCCCATGGTGCGCGATTCCATACTGAGGATGCACTCGACGGTATTTGCCGGTGTGGACGTGGCCGGCGAATCGCTTAGGGACTTTACGAAACCGGGCGAGCGTATATTCCTGCTGACCCACTCCCAGGGTTACGGGATAGCCAGGTATGCCCACCGTTATGCCGGCTGGACGTATGATCTTGAGGAGTTCAAATATAAGGAGAAGAGATTCGGTGTCCGCTACATATGTATCTATCCGGCAGATTTCATACGCAACCTTAAGAGGGACAGGCCGGAGCTCTTCGGTTACATGCAGGAGAATTACCGCATCAAAGAGATAGGCATGACCGAAGAACCCTACCGTGTCTACTATATGATACTGGAGAAGGGCGCCGGGCCCGAACCGCAAAATTTCCTCGAATCGATCTCCGGGCAGAAGTTCCTGAAGACGATATATAAGATAGCAGGTAAATATGTCTTCTTCTACGCCGTGAGGCCTGTGCAGGGGGCCCCTCCCGCGCCTTCTATGACGCAAAATACGGCCGGAGAGGGTGCGGGATGAAAGGACTCCCTCCCGTCTCGGTCGTCATCCCCGTCAAGAACGGCGCCGATATGTTGGGGCGCTGCCTCGGGTCTTTGAAGAACGCCGATTATCCGCCCGAACGCCTGGAGATAATAGTGGCCGACGGCATGTCGCGCGACGACACGAAGGGCGTGGCCGCAGGACACGGTGCAAAGGTGGTGCCGAACGATAAGGAGCTGGTCGTATCCGGGCGGAACCGCGGTTTTGAGGCCTCCGCAGGCGAGATCATCGCCTTCACGGATGCCGACTGCGTCTTCGATAAGGGATGGCTTAAGGAGAGCATAAAGTACTTTGACGATCCGAAAGTGGGCGGCGTCGGAGGCCTGACCCTGGCGCCGGAAGAGAGCTCCGCTTTCGAAAAGGCCATAGATCTTATCTTCAGCATCGCCGAATCGCTCGGGACGACCGTACACCGTAAGGGCATTATGCGCGCCGAAGAGGCGGATGATATACCCGGATGTAACGCCATATACAGGAGGGCGGCGCTCGCGGCGGTAATGCCCGTAGACGAAGGTCTCCTGACCGCCGAAGACGTATGGATGAACTCGCTCATAAGGAAGGCGGGATACCGGCTCATACTCGCCCCAGACGTGATCCTCCGGCACTATCGCCGTAACTCTCCGGCAGGATTTTTCCGCCAGGCATACCGTTTTGCCGTCGGGAGGACCCAGATAGGGAAGAGGGACGCGAAGCTTATGAACGTCTTTCATATAGTGACGGGGCTGGCCATACCCGCGTTTTTGGCAACGGGGGTATCCTTTTACCTGGCCGGGGCGCAGGACCTATTCTTCAAGATCGTATCGCTCCTCCTGGCCGCCGTTATCTTGGCATCTCTTTTCAGGGCAAGGTCGCTCAAAACGGCCATAAACGTTCCTCTGGCGATCGCGATATTCGTCTCGGGCTGGTCTCTCGGGTTCCTGAGGGAATTGTTATTTCCGATGAAGGACGTGAGGGGGAAGTAAGAGCATGAAGGTGACATTCCTGATACCTCCGGCGCTGGACGGCACCGGTAACGTGGACAGGTGGATAGGCTGCAATTACTGCATATACTTTCTGCCCATACCCGCCGTCTTATATTCCGCCACGCTCCTGAAGTCGGCCGGCGACAGGGTCGAGATAGCGGACCTCGCCGCCAGAAGAGAGACCAGGGACGGTCTCATCTCTTTCATATCAAAAGACGATTCCGATATCTACATATTTTACACCGTATTCCTTTCCCAGAAGACGGACCGCATGGTCCGTGAGATCATAAGAGAGAAGAGGCCCGGCGCGAAATTCATATTCTCGGGCCCGCATGCTACGCTGGCGCCGGAGCTCTTCCTTGACAGGACGGATACATTCGTCGCAAGGGGGGAACCGGAATTCGTCATCAAGGGGCTCATCGAAGCCCTTAAGGACGAAAAGGCCCGGGAGTCCGTAAGGGGGCTTTCTTACCTGAAGGATTCGAAGGTAGTGAACAACCAGCCCGCGGAGCCCATAACGGATATAGATGATCTCCCGGTCCCCGACAGGGCGCTCCTCGACCACAGCCCTTACTCCAACCCCAAACTCCATCTCGGCCCTCATACCTCGGCGCTCACTTCCCGCGGGTGTTACGGACGCTGCTGGTTCTGCGTGCCAAACTCATTGTCATACTCGAGGGAGGTGGAGTATAAGAAGAGCCACCCGGGGAAGCCGCCTCCGCGTCTACATTCGGCCAGAAGGGTGATAGAGGAGTTCTCCGACATAGCGCGGCTCGGCATAAGGTCCGTATCGATCCTCGACGACGAATTCCTGTGGGACGAGAAGCGGACGATCGAGATATGCGACGGCATAAAGGGGCTTGCCCTTGAGTGGTCCTGCATCGCCCGTCCGGATATGGTGACCGAAGGCGCGGTCCGCGCAATGGCGCGCTCCGGGTGCGTCTACGTGGACCTCGGGACCGAATCTTTCGACGAGGAGATACTGGACTCTATAGGAAAAGATATGTCTCCGGCAGACACGGTGAAGGCGGTGGATCTCCTCAAAAGATACGGGATCAAGGTCGAGATAAACGTGCTCTTCGGAGCCACGCCCAGAGAGACGGAAGAGACGATGAAGAAGACGCTCAGGGCCGTGAAGCGGCTGAACCCGGATTATGTACTCTTCAATATCGCCAACCCCTATCCGGGGACGGACTTCTACGATGCCGCCAAAAGAGAGGGGTGGATGGTCTACGGGGACTATGTCCCGACGGACGCGATGAAGAGCTCCATAATATCGTATCCGCACCTCTCCAAAGAAAAACTGGAGAGCTTCATAGCGCACGCGTACCTGACTTATTATTACCTGAACCCGAGATATCTCCTGAGACAGCTCGCCGGGATAAGGAGCTGGCGCGACCTCGGCAATAAGTTTTCCGCGGCGGCGAGGTTCTTCATTAAGAATTTCATAAAGAGATAGGATGCACAGGGACCGATGAACGACCGTATAGTATTGATAAATCCTCCTCCGGAAAAGTTGGTGGAGGAGTATGATGCCCCGCCATACGGCCATATAGGCCTTGCGTACCTCGGCGCCGCGCTCAGAGGCCGCGGGTTTAACTGCTCCATACTGGACGCCAAATTGGGGCGCATGAGCAGGGGGGAGGTAGCAGGGAAGGTATCGGATATAAATCCCGCGATAGTAGGCATAACTTCGCACACCCACGAGATAAAGACCGCAGCCTCCCTGGCGCAGGATATAAAGAGGCGGGTCCCCGGGGTCAAGATCGTTATAGGCGGGATACACGCTTCGTGCCTCCCGCTCGATACGTTAAGGGATTTTGACTGTTATGATTTTCTGATAAAAGGAGAAGGCGAGGACGCGCTGATAGGGCTTTCGGATGCCGTTATGAATAACAGGGAAGGTGCTATATCCGCCATACCGGGCCTTACATACAGGAGGGGCCATGATGTAGTGAGCGTCCCGCAGGGCGGATGGATAACGGACCTGGATAGACTGCCTTTCCCCGCCTGGGACCTCTTCCCGGAGATCGGCATATTCCCCGTCATGAGCTCGCGGGGATGCCCGTATAAATGCATATTCTGCGCCCGCATGCTCGGCGACTCCGTGAGGACCAGGTCCCCCGGCAACGTCATCTCGGAGCTGAAATTCCTGACGGAGAAGTTCGGCGCGAAGAAGATATATTTCTACGACGAGACGTTCGGCTTTTACAGAAAGTGGCTGACCGAATTTCTCGACCTTATGATATCGAGCGGCCTCGGCAGGAGATTGACATGGGGCATAACTACGCGCGCGCAGCTGATAGATACGGAGATCCTGAAGTCGCTTAAGGAGGCCGGCTGCAGGAAGGTCGACTTCGGCGTCGAGTCGGGCGACGAGCGTATATTGAAGATAATAAGGAAAGGCGAGACGAAAGAGGATTTCCTGCGCGCCGCCTCGCTCGTGAAGAAGGCGGGCATAGAATCGCATGCCTATTTCATACTGGGCCATCCTCACGAGACGAGAGAGTCCGCGATGAATACCATCGACTTCGCCGCCCGGCTCAACACGGACCATATATCTCTGGGTATAATGGTGCCGTATCCCGGGACGGAGGTGGCGCGGCTGGCCCAGAACGGTGAGGGCGGGTACAAGAAGATGTCATTCAACTGGGCGGACTACAATAAGCAGCTGGCCAACGCGCTTGAACTCGAATCGATATCCAGGGCGGAGTTGACCAGGCTTCAGCTTCTCGGGTACCTTAAATTCTATGTGCTGAACCTGAAGATCGCGCCTTTCCTGGCGGCGTTATTCAAATACAGAAAACTGATCCTGGCCATAATGGCGAAATATCTTAAGGCCTCGGCAGGGGAACGGACCAAAGGAGCGGCATGAAAGTACAGCTGATATTCGCGCCGCCGAAAGAGAGGACGAAACTCTCGGACATCGTCGAGAAGGTCTACCCTCCGCTCGGCGTCCTCTACATAGCCGCATACCTCAGGGAGAAGATGCCGCATCTTAAGCTCCGGGTCACGGACGGCCTCCTGATAGGATGGGAAGCGATGGTCGGGGAGGTGAAGACCTTCGCGCCCGACGTGATATTCTTCTCTTATATAACGCCGTGCGCTATGGGCGCATACGCCGCAGCCGACCATATCAAAGGCGCCAGCCCGGGGACTGTGACCGTCTTCGGCGGACCGCACGCCACCGCCCTTCCGCTCGAGGCCTTCGAGAGGTCCCGGGCCGACTTCGTCATCGTCGGGGAAGGGGAGGAGACGGCATTAGAGCTCGTGAGGGCGCTGGAGAGAGGCAGGAAGGACCTCCGCGATATCGACGGGCTGGTATGGAGGGACGAAGGAAAGATAATACGGAACAACCCGCGGCAGTTCATGCGCGACATAGACACGATACCTTTCCCGGCAAGAGACCTCGTAGATATGAGATCGTACAAGGGATGGTTCGTGCACCGGAAGACGCCGGAGACGTCGATACTCTTTTCCCGGGGCTGCCCTTTCGACTGCACGTTCTGCACGAACGCGGTCTGGAAGAGCTCCAAGCCATGGCTCCGCCTGCGTTCGCCGAAGAGGATCGTCGATGAGATGGAGAGCCTGAAGGCGTCCGGCATACGCGAGGTCTTCGACAATTCCGACGAGTTCAACTGCAACCTGCAGTTCGCGATGGCCGTCTGCGACGAGATAAAGGACCGTAAGATCAACATGCCGTGGAAGACGCAGTTGAGGGCCTCTCCCTTTTCCGAAGACCTCGTCAGGAAGATGGCCGAGTCGGGATGCTGGTATGTGCACCTGGGCATAGAGTCGGGGAACGAGAGGACATTGAAAGGGATCAGGAAGAAGATAACGCTGGACGAGACGAGGAGGGCCTGCGGGATATTGAAGAAGTACGGGATCAAGGTCTTCGGCCTCTTCATGCTATTCAACGCATGGGAAGAGGACGGCCATCTCGTTTTTGAGAATGTCAGCCAGACCGAGAGGACCCTGGAGTTCGCGAAGGAGATGATAGACAAAAAACTTCTCGACTACATGTCCTGCACCATAACGACGCCTTATCCCGGGAGCGAGCTCTTCGGGATATCCAGGAAATTCGGCCTTATAAAAGACGACCTCCTGCGCGACTGGTCCAGATGGCTCACCGATGAGTCGTTCATAATGAGGCTGCCCGGGATCACCGAGCGCGAGGAGAGCCACCTCTATTTCAGGGGTTCGCTCCTCCGCGCCTATTGTTACCTGAAGTCCGGGAACTGGTCGCTTAAGGACGTGCCCGTATTCCTGGGCAAGTTCATAAAGTCGGTTTTTCTCAGGGTAAAAGGCCTTTTCGGCAAATAAACCGGGCCGTTCCCTTGACAAATCTACCTTTTGTGATATATTATTATATAATATATAATGATATAAAGGACTAATTCAATAATGAGTTATTACAAAGTATTGGGATTTGAAAAAGAGCCTTTTTCTACGAGCCCTGATCCCAATTTTTTTTATCTCTCGAGAGAGCACGAGACGGCGCTGACCAATATCCTGATAGAGCTCCGCCTGAAACGCGGCCTCTCCGTGGTCCTCGGCGATGTGGGGACCGGCAAGACGACCCTCTCCCGGAAATTGATCCAGGAACTGAAAGACAGGGACGACTTCGTCTTCCAGATAATCCTCGACCCGTCCTTCGAAGACGAATCGCTCTTCCTCGCGGCCCTCGCAAGAAATTTCGAGATAGATGCTATCCCCTCCCCGGAAAGCGGCACACCCGCGTCGATACTCGACATAAGGGAGTCCCTCGAGAGGTTCCTCTTCCAGAAAGGCGTCACGGAGAACAAGATCGTCACCCTCATAATAGACGAATCCCAGAAACTTAACGAGAGCTCCCTCGAGGTCCTGCGGGTCCTACTCAATTACGAAACGAACGAATTCAAACTCCTGCAGCTCGTCCTGCTGGGGCAGATGGAATTGCACTCAAAGATCATAGACATACCCAACTTCTTCGACAGGATAAGTTTCAAATATACGCTCAACCCCCTCGACCTCGCGGAGACGAAAGAGATGATAGAGTTCAGGATAAGGCAGGCGGGGTATAAAGCGAACATGAACCTCTTCCTCGATGAGGCGATAGGCGAGATACACCGGTACAGCAAAGGCTACCCCAGGCGTATAACCATGTTATGCCACAGGGCGCTGAAGACGCTCGTCCTGAAAAATAGATTTGTGATAGATGCCGCGCTGGTGCGGGAACTTGTAGATGAGGAAGTGAGATCGGGATGGCACAGGAAAGACCTGCTACTCCAGAAAAACAGTTACTAGGCCTTATAGAGACGAACTCCGCGAAGCCGGTGAATATACAGGCGCAGGCGGTGAAACACCAGGGGATGAGCATGCTCTCCCGCGGCGCGTGGATGGGCAGGTTGTCGTTCTTCAGGGATAATCTCAAGAGATGGCTCAGCGGGGATTATCTTCAACTCGATATAAAACTGCTCAATAATGTCCTCATCGTCCTGATAGCTATGCTGACGGTATATCTACTGGGCAGCGTATACAGTAACGCGGTCTATCTGACAAAACTGCCGTCGTTGAAGTACGACGTCAAGACGGCCAAAGGCGAGGAGGCGGGCCCAAAGAGCATGTCGGTCCTGAAGAACGCGATGTCATACTATTTGGAGAAGGTCAGGCAGAGGGATATCTTCAAGATCGGCGAGCAGGCCCCTCCGGAGAGGCCTGCTGTCCCGGGCGCGCCCGTCCAGAAGGTGGCCGAAGAGGGCCAGCGTTTCAAGCTGGTGGGGATATCCTGGTCGAAAGAGCCGGACGCCATGATAGAGGACACGCTTGCGCTCAGGACATTCTTCGTCAAGAGGGGACAGATGCTGGGGCGCGTAAAGGTCGAGGCGATATTCAAAGATAAGGTCGTATTGAGCTGTGACGGCACGGAGACGGAGTTGAGATGAGACGCGCTGCTGGCCATATCTGCATATTACTATTCTTCCTGGCTATAGTTCTATATCCGGTATCTTTCAGGATCGCCGAGGCGGAGGATGCCGGGCCCCAGGCGGCGTCCGCGGAGACGCTCGACCCTACGTCGCCGGCTTCTATGATGAGCCGTGATATCATAGCAGGGGGCATGAACGGGAACGTCTCCCTGGACCTCAGGAATATCGACATCGTCGAGGCGCTTAAATTCCTGGCGGTGAAGGCGGGCGCGAACATCATAGCCACGAAGAACGTTGCCGGCAGGGTCACGCTGATGGTGGAGAACGTGCCGGTCCGGGACATATTCGATATCATGTTGAGGTCCAACGGCCTCGCCTACGCAAAGCAGGGAGATATATACAACGTCATGACCGAGGAGGAGTACAAGGCCATCTTCGGCAAGAAGTTCTCCGACATACGGGAAGTGAGGGTCTTCAAACTGCAATACGCCATACCCGAACAGGCCTTCAGCATGCTCGATGCCCTGAAGAGCGAGATAGGCAGGGTCCTCGTCGAGCCGGATTCCGGCACGGCGCTCATAATGGACACCCCGGAAAAGATCCAGGAGATAGAGAAGGCGATATCGACGCTCGAGGAGAAGAACCTCGTAAAGGTCTTCAACCTGAAGTACGCCAAGGCCAAAGAGGTGGAGGAGCAGCTGAAGATGCAGCTCGACGCCAAGAAGGTCGGTTCGGTAAAGGCGGACGAGCGCTCGAACCAGATAATAATCCAGTCGTTGCCGGAGAGGATGCCGGACATAGAGAAGATAATAGCCGCCCTTGATACCAAGACGCGGGAAGTCCTGATCGATACGCAGATCATCAAAGTGAAATTGGCCGATACGCTGACCCACGGTATCGACTGGGAGGGGATAGCCAACGTCGGCAAGAAAGCAGGCATGATCTATATGGGTTCTTATCCTTTCAGCGTACTGCAGACGGCCACCTCGGCGGCGGCGACCGTCCTGCCGAGCAGGTACAGTTACCTGACCGATAATTACGCTACGAAAGGCGTCGGCTCAGTCCCGTTCAGCGGCAATGCCGTTACCAATGTCGGAGGCACCACGGTCGCGCCCGGGGAAGAGATGCACGTCGGTATAGTGGGCCAGAAGTACGACCTCGATTTCCTCGTAAAGTATATGCAGACATTGGGCAATACCCAGGTCCTCTCCAGCCCGAAGCTCGCCGTAGTGAATAACCAGGAGGCGCGTATACATATCGGGGAACGGCAGGCCTACGTCACCACCACGACGACCACCGGGCAGACGACAAGCACCGTCTCCGAAGAGGTGACCTTCGTCGACGTCGGCATCCAGCTGGCAGTGACACCCACGATAAACACGGACGGTTATATAACGATGAAGATAAAGCCGGAGATATCGAGCGTCGTCTCCACGCTCGAGACGCCGTCGAAGAATAAGATACCGATAATCGACACGTCGATGGCGGAGACGACCGTGATGGTGAAGGACGGGTCTACTATAATCATAGGCGGCCTTCGCAAAGAGGAGAAGACGAAGGACTCCGACCAGATACCTTTTCTGGGAAACGTGCCGATAATAGGGTTCCTCTTCAAATCCGCCAGCACGAAGACCGAGAGGACGGAGCTCCTCATCATGATAACCCCCCATATAGTGAGCGGCGACCTGTTGACGACGGGAGACGAGGCCGATTTCGAGTATAAGGCGCCGAGGGAGTATAAGGACTACAAGCCGTTCACGGAAGATAAGGAGATCATCTCCGTAGAAAAGTCCCCGGCCGATTTCATAAAACCTTACAGGGAGTATTCGAATCCGCCGGCCCGGGGGAAAGAGAAGGCCGGCAGTCCGGTATTTAAACTCGACGAGGGGATGAAGGATGAATAAGGCGATCACCATAATAATCGCGGCGGCAGTTTTAGTCCTAACGGCCCATCCGTCATCCGCTATATTCGACAACAAGAAGCTGAAAGAGACGGAGGATAAACTGGCCGGCGTGGAGGCGTCTTATGAAAAGGTCGGGAAGGATTATGAGAAGCTCAGGCAGGAGATGCAGGAATTGAACGATAAATACGCCGTGGTGCTCAAAGAGAACGAGGCGATGAAACAGGACCGCGAGAACCTTATGGCGCAGGCGAAGACATTGCTCGTCGAGAGCGGGCGGACGAAGGAGCTGGAAGAGCAGGTCAAGGGTTTCGAGCCGGAGAAGATAGCGTTGACAGAAGAGAGGGATAAGCTTAAAGAGGAGAACACCGCGCTTTCGAAAGAGTTGGAGATATCCAGGGCCGAAGAGGAACGGCTCTCGAAGTGGGTCAGTGAATCCCAATCGGGGATGGAGACGGTCAAAAAGGAGGCCGCGATAAAGGGGCTCCAGAACGATCTCGCCAAGGCGAAGTCGACGAAGAGCAAGGTCGAGGCGCGGCTCGCGAAGGCAGAGAAGCAGTTGAAAGACCTGGCCGCAAAACAGGGCAGGTTGGAAGAGGAGAAGGACGCCCTCGAGAAGGAGCTTGCCGCGTCCAGGAAAGATTACGCCGAGGCGTTGAAGACGAACAAGGCCTTCGAGCAGAACCTCAAAATGATGCCCAAGAAGTTCTCCGAGATGGGGAGGCAGAATAAGCAGCTCATAAAAGAGACGTCGGAGATGCACTACAATCTCGGCGTATTCTACGTGAAGAATAAAGAGTACGAAAGGGCGCGCACGGAATTTGAGAAGGCGGTCGAGATAAATCCCGATGATGGCGCCGCGCACTTCAACCTGGGTTATATCTACGCGGAACAATTGACGAACCGCAGGAAGGCGATCACGCATTTCAAACGTTATCTGATGCTCTCTAAAGAGGACGACCCCGACGTGGATTACGTCAAGAAATATATCCTGACATGGCAGACGTACGACGGCAAGGAGCCGATGGAATAATGAGGAGAACGTTAATAGGGGCGGGGATAGCGTTACTGATCCTGGGTATAGGGTATAGGGTATCGGGTATAGGGTCCGGAGTATCGTCTTTTGCGGAAGAGACGGCGCCGGCCAATACGACCGGAACGACGGAAGCGAAAGAAGAGGAGCAGCTGAAATTCGTCGGGACCTTTTATGATACGCGGGTCCCGGAGCAGAACTACTTCTTCATAAAGAGCGTAATATCCGTATTCGGCAACAAGTTCGGTAAGCAGCCAAAGACGCCGGAAGAGGTGGAGGAGGCGGTATGGGACCAGCTCCTCATGTCTTATGAAGCGTTCAGGAGGGGGATCACGGTAAATCAGGAGGAAGTCGACGGTGAGGTCGATAAGATACTCCAGGCGGAACGGGTGGCGTTCGACCGTAAGAGCGACAGGGCGGGTTACGAGAAGTGGGTGAAAGAGAAGACGAATGAGCCTATCGCGCTCTTTGAGAACCAGATAAGGCATATGATCCAGCTGCAGCGCCTTAAAGAAGAGGTCATGAAGGCGATAGAGCCGGAGGTGACCGACGCGGAGGCGTTACAGGGTTTTCTGAACGAGAATAGCTCCCTGGATGTGGAACTTGTCCAGTACGACCTTGAAAAAGACGCAGGTATGTGGTATAATAAAGCCATTATGGACCCGGCCTCCTGGGACAAAGAGAAGGCGGCCAGGCCCAAGGACTTCAGGCGGCCGGGAGGCGTGACCTGCCAGTTCCTTATAGATTTCTGGGGTATACCGGAAAAGGCGCTCCAGGAGATGGTAAGGATGAAGCCGGGCGAATTCCATAAACCGGAGCCGATCTACAAGGGGTGGGGCGTATTCAAGGTCTTGGGATCGACGGCGGCCGATGGATCAAAGTTCGAAGAGGTGAAGGAGAGATACCGAGAAAAGGTGAAAGCCGGTAAGAGATACACGGGTTACGGCGAATGGTTCGAAAAGTTCAAGAAGGACGCGAATATACAGATTTATCCGGCCGCTGTCGCGGACGGAAGCCAACCCAAGAACCCTTCGACAAATGCTCAGGGTTCTGTAATGAGCGAAACCGAAGGACAGAAGGAGGAGTGAGAGATGAGTAAAAAATTAACGGTACTTGTAGCGGTCATATTCCTTGTCGGCATATCGAGCGGGATATCTCATGCGAAATCATTGAAGGCCCTGGTAGATCCCAAGGTGGCCAGCGAAGAGCAGATGAAGGAGATCGACCTGTCGAGCCGCGCCGCCCTGAAGGCGCAGGAGTGGACCATATATCTGCATAACAGGGACGGGGCCCAGGGCGTGGAGACGGATATCCTCACATTCACCGACGAGACGGTCAATTCGAGGAACCTCGAAACGAAGGGTTATCCTGTCTCCAACTTCGGTCTCTTCGTCAACCCGAACGGCTCCGCTTCGTGGGAGACGATGAAGACGAACCCGGCCAATAAGGACAAAGCGTTCCTGAGGGGTGAAATAAGAGGCGGCGTCATGACCGGGACCGTCTTCATGAAGCCGGCAAAGGGGAGGACGTCCACGTACATATTCTCGACGGTGAATCCGGCGACGGTTACGGCGACGGCGGCGGTCGAAACACAGGCGGCACCGGCGACGACGGTTAAGAAGGGCAAAAAATAGTCAAAGAGGAGCTCGATCGATGAGAAGGCGTCTTATATTAACGCTCATCGCGGCCGTTTATCTTATATCAGGTCCGGCCTATGCGGTCCCGGCCGAAGAGAAGGCCGCTCTGCCCCGGGAAGAGGTGGCGACCAGGTCCGTTGTGGGCATCGTAAGCGGGGTAAGCCCGAGCTTCATAGCGATAGAATACGGGATCGATCAGGCAGGCCCGTCTCTAGAATTAGCTTTCAATATAGACAAGAGTGTCAAGGTGGAGAACAAAAGGAGCATAAAAGAGATAGCCATGGGCGATACGGTGGAAGTCACATACGGCGAGATAACGAGGATCGCCCCCGACGGCAAAAAACTGGGGTCTAAGCGCGTGGCGAAGAAGGTGACCTTTATGAGGCCGGCGGCCAAGCCATCGGAATCGAGCGTGCTGACCTCTGTGGAGCAATAAGACAGGTAACGTTATATTTCGCGGGGCGATCAGGAGAGATGATTGAAATCGCATAAACGATTTGCCATTTTCTTTCTAATAGCCATACTATCTCTCATATCTTCTATTTTAACCCCGCCCGCATCGGCGGCCCAGATAAAACGCGTACAGACCGGCGATGTCTATTTCGATATCGATGATACGAGCGCCATCGTCTCTTTCGACGCCGTCGACCAGACGAAGACGCTCGTCTTCCTGTATCCCGACGCGGACTATACCACCGTCCACCTCCTCAGGAACACGCTATTCACCTCGCAGTTCGAGTCGGACTCATCCCTCGTCATATCCCGCGCCGCCGGAAGCGCGGGCGCCACTGTGCGTTATTACCTGATAGAGTTCAGTGAAGGCGTGACCGTCCAGAGGGGCCTCAGCTCCTTCCTCGCCGGCGTCATAACCAATGATAAGTACCGTATAAAAGATATAGCTTTGCCCGAATCGGTCGAGCTAGATAAATCGATATCTTTCGTAGATGCAAGCATGACGCAGAGCTACGCTTATACCGACGAACTCGCGCTTATCTCCAGCCGCATAATCAACGACGGCGCGACCCTCCGGCTCGAAAGGTGCGCCACCAACGACGAGACGAGAGTTATCACCATGATATGGCAGGTGATAGAGTTCGACACCGATACGCTGGTCCGGCAAGGCGAGACATTCATAGGGAACAGCGCGACTTACAATACCTCGGCCATCTCACCCGTGATACCTGCCGGGAAGCTTGACAAGTGCGCCCTCTTTTATAGCTACAGGGCGAACAATACCGTGAACGGGAATGAGAGCTTATACAGGATAGACGGCAGTATTCAAAACGCGACCCTCGTCAATTTTACGAGAGGGAACCAGACGGGCGCCACCAATACATCCGTCTGGGTCGACTGGTACGTTGCGGAGTTCCAGGATGAGTCGACATTCGTCCAGACGAACGTCACCACGCTCGCGGCAGGCGAGACCGGCGGCGCCGTCACGTTGACCAATGCCACAAACCCGGCAAGGACCTTTGTCAGGGTCGGAGTCGCCGGCCCGAATACCCAGACCAATACTTATGAAGATGATACCGAGCTCTGCCCTGAGACGGAGAAATTGCAGGGGCTCGCGTTCGACCCGTCAACGAATTCGATATGGGTGACAGGGTATCTTACGGATAGTATCTATAAGGTGAATGCCACCACCGGTAACCTGACCGGCACATATCCCGTCGGCGTGAACCCGATCGCCGTAGTTTACGATCCGTCGAACCTTGCCGTATGGGTGGCCAATTACGGGTCGAATAACGTGACGAAGCTGTATGCCTCCAACGGGACGGAGATAGGGAACTACTCTGTCGGCACGAAGCCGATGGACATCGCCTATGACTATTCGAACGCCACTACCCAGTACATCTGGACGGCGAACTACGGGTCGCAGAATGTGACCAAATTGTACGCCAATAACGGCACTTTAAGGTGCACCAACGCCACGAGCCAGGTCAATCCCACATCCATCTGTTATGACCCTGACGGTAAACAGATATATGTCACGTTCTGGAGCGGTTCCACGGGCGAGCAGGCCTCCAGGGCCCCCTGTTATAATAACAATGTCACCGTAGCGTGGAACGCGATCGATACGGGCACCACCAACCAGGGGCAGATAAGGGTGCGCTGGGCCGATACGAAGGGCTACACGGGCATGAACGCCTCGAGCGGCAGTATGTGGATAACACAGCAGCGCCTCCACCAGTGCCGCCGGATATACGTGAATGAGTCGGGCGCGAACTATTATCCGGAACTCTCTCCGATAGGCGTGGCGTGGGACAATAACACCAAGACCGTCTGGATCACGAATTACGCGTCAAATACGCTCTCGAAGATGTATCCCAATAACGGTACGGACACGGGCCCCTTTACTACGATAGCAAATCCCTACGATGTCGTCTACGCCCCGAACGATACCTCCATGTGGGTCTCATGCTCCGGCCCCGCATCGCTGCAGCACTTTGATACGGACGGCACGCTCCTCGGCACCTATCGGCTGGTCAACATAAGCGATACGATCTACCTCGCCCGCCAGAATACGGGCTGTAATCTTACGGCGCACTGGTATGTAGGGGAGTTCTCCCCGGTGAATATAAAGGATCCTAACGGCGTCGGCGAGGTCTGGCGCGTCGGCCAGGTAAAGCAGATCAACTGGACACAGTCATCCGATGTGATAGGCCATACGCTCGCCATAAGCGCGAATCTGGCTAACAGCACCAATATATCGAATTACACAGTCATCAACGGCTCCGTCCCGGCCTCTTCCAATAACACAGGCACGTTCAACTGGAATGTCACCTCTACCATAGGCGGGGCCAACTCCATAGGCAAACTCGTCAGGATAGGCATAAAGGACACGAATCTCACCGCGAGAAACTACGATGTCTCGAACGCGCCTTTCGAGATAAAGGGTGATATACCGGCCGTGACTGCGCCGGTCGGCGGCGAGGACTGGCGCGTGGGAGAGAGCCACGACATCACCTGGACGAAGGCGGGGGACCTGAGCGCCAATAACTTCAGTATAAGCTTATCGAGTGACGGCGGCGGCAACTGGACGGTCATAAATAACACCACTTCCGGCAGTGCCACCACTTACAACTGGACGATACCCGATACCGCTGAGACCGGCGGTTCGATGCGGATAAATGTGAGCTGGGAGGGCGACCCACTCAACGTGACGGCAATGTCGCCCGCCAACTTTACCGTAAGGGCCAAGATAAATGTAACTTATCCTACAACGGGTGTGGAGTGGCTTGCCCAGAGTAACGGCACCATCACCTGGACCAGGAACGGTTCGTGGTCGCCAAATACGGTCAGTATATATTACAGGAATGCCACAGGCACAAACCAGCTCATAAACGGGAGCGTGCCGGCAAATAATTCGACCGGCCCGAATGTAGGCAGTTACTTCTGGGACAACATAACCGTGAACGCTTCCAGCGCCGCCACGCGCATATATATAGAGAGCAACGTCGACTCAGCCGTCAATTCCACATCCGAGGCCTTCACAATATTCCCTTATATAGAGGTGACCTATCCGAACACCGACGACGTCGTATGGAACGTGACCGACAGCGTACCGATAAACTGGACGCTATACGGCTCTATGGACACCGTCGATATCTGGTATAATAATTCGAGCGGCTGGTCAAAGTTAGGGGACAGTGTGAACGCGAGCGGCGGGACATGGATGTGGTACAACATCCCCGTCTCCTACGCGAGCGAGACCGCGTACATATGGGTCGCCAAGCACACCACGGCCGGCGCGCCGGTCATACCGAGCGATGCCTCGAACTACCCCGCAAGGATACGCGGAAAGATAAGCGTCGGCAAGCCCGCGTTGAACAATATCTATACGATAAACAGCTCCCAGTATATAAACTGGACGGCAAGCGGTTTTGGCGCTTCCGAGAAGGTGAGGATCAAATTCTCTCCGTCCGGCGCCATGGACCCCGGGAACCTGACGAACCTGACGAACGCCACCACGGACCCGGTCGCCAACAACCAGACGTGGACGTGGGCCGCCGTGCCGAAGAACGTTACCAATGTGGGAAAGATACGGGTTGAGTGGACCAGCAATAACTCGACCTATGGCGACTCCGCCAACTTCTCCATAAAGGGGAGTATAGACGTGAACCTCCCCAACACCACAACTACCTATTATATAGGAAGCGCGATGCCTATAAACTGGTCTGTGCCTGCCGCCTCGAACGGCTGTATAGGCGCCGTCGAATTGAGGTACGTACTTGAGAACGGGAGCGGCGCCTCGACCAATATCTCCAACGGCACGGGCTGGTGGTTCGATGAAAGCGGCCAATACAGCTGGCCGATCCCGGAAAGCGCCAGCATAAGCGACGCGGTGAGGATAAAGGCCGTGATGGCTAACGACTCGTCCAACGTATCGAACCTTTCAAGCGTGCCATGCAGGATAATGGGCGTCCTGAATGTCACCTCACCGGACAACGGCACCCAGGCCTGGAAGATAGGCTCTACGTACCCGATCACATGGAACCGGAACGGGACGAACCTGGGCAATATAAACATCACATTCTTTAACGGGAGCTCCAATATAACCATATACTCATCTTACGATTCCGCGGTGGGCACGGCCGACTGGACCGTCAATAATACGACGATGGGAAGCGGCCAGAGGATGGACAATGTCACGGTAAGGATAGCGTCCATAACTTATCCCAGTTATACATACGATATATCATCCGCGCCTTTCTCTATCGTCCCGAATATCGATGTCACCTGGCCCGATATCCTCAATACGACGCTCTATGTCGATACCAACGTCACTATACAATGGACCGTCCTGGGCGATCTCGACAAGGTCAACGTATATTATTCGCAGGACGGCGGTTCGACCTGGGGTAGCCCCATCGCCGAAGGAGAGGCGAACGACGGGAATTTCACCTGGCAGGTCCCGAACCAGAATATACAGGAAGCCGACTCCAAACTGAAGATATGCAATTACTATTACAATCTCACACCATCGGCTGCCGGCGGCGAATCGAGGAGCTTCACCATAAAACAGAATATAGAGATACTGCACCCCAACGCCACGGACAGGCCCCAGGTCGGCCAGGCCTTCGCTATCCAGTTCATGCCTCACGGGACCGTGGGCAAGGTCAACATAAGCTGGTACAACGGTTCGAGCTGGACGGAGCTTGTGAATAATACGAGCACCACGCCCGGCATAGTCAATACCTTCAACTGGCCGGAGGTGCCGGATGAGATGTCCACAGCAGTCAACAGGATCAGGATAGAGAGCGAGACGTACGGAGGTGTTAATAACACATCAGGGCTATTCCCCATAGTGGGATATATAAATGTCACCGAGCCGAACGCCAGCTACTATGCCAAGGCCGGCTCTATAGCAAGCGCGCCGTTACGCTGGTCCTATAGCGGTACCAAGGTGGGGGATGTCTATATTAAATATTCTACCAACGACGGCCAGAACTGGACCAATATCTCCACCGTACCCGCCACTTACGGCGGCAACTACACCTGGCCCCTCGTCCCGTCCCTCAAGAATAACCTGACGAGGATAAGCGTCACCGACGTCAACGACTCAAACACCACCAATATGTCGGAGCGGTTCGAGATAATAGGCGCTGTGACCATGGGCCTGCCGAACGGCGGAGAGACGTGGAAGGCCGATTCGACGCGCGAGATCACATGGAACGCGGAGGCCGTTTCGACGGTATCCCTCTACTATAGCGTGAATAACGGCACCGGATGGACTCCGATACCGGATGCCGAAGGGCTGAATGCCGGTGACGAGTCGTTCAACTGGAGCATATCTAACAGCATGCCGATCACGGCCAATGCGTCTATCAGGATAGACGACTCGACCAATTCCACTATAAACGACACGTCCGACGCCGTCTTCAACATAGCGCCCGATATAAACGTTCTCCATCCCGAGACGCAGGCGGACGTCCTCATAGCGGAAGAGTCGGGCAACATAACGTGGACATGGACGGGCGATTTCGATAACATCACGCTCCAGTATTCCACCGATAACGGCGGGAACTGGAGTTACGTCAATCCTGCCACGCCCCAGGTGCCCAATACAGGCACATACGAATGGACATCGGTGAACGGCACCGTCATCTCCAAGAACTGCCTGGTGAGGATAAGCCATCCGGATAATGTCACTTATAACTCGACTTCAAACGCTACGTTCCCCATAAGGGGCAAGATAACCCTCGACAGGCCCAATGACCCGAACGAGGCCTGGCGCATGGGTAATACATATCCCATAAACTGGACGAAGCAGGGCAATATGTCCACGGTCAATATATATTATTCGACAAATGACGGCGCGTCCTGGGCCAGGATAAACCCCGATGCCGAAAATGCGTCGAACGGCACTTATAATTGGGCTATAAATGCGACCACCACACCTTCCTCCAGGGCCAGGATAAGCGTCAACTACACGGCGGATGAGGCGAACGTCTCCGCAATGTCGGCGCAGTACTTCAGGGTGACGAAGCTCGCGGTCACGGCGCCTAACGGCGGCCAGAACTGGAGGTCGGGTTCGACCTATGAGATAACCTGGCAGAGCGGCAATATAAGCAAGGTCAATGTCACATACTCCCTTACCAACGGTTCGTCCTGGTTCGCCGTCCCGAACGGGACCGATATAAACGCCTCGGATAACAGCCTGAATTGGACGGTGGGGAACACGACCAACTGCTCGAATATAGCCCTCATAAGGGTCGAGGACACATCCAATGCCACACTGAACGATACCTCCGACGCCTTCTTTGCCGTCATACCGAACTTCACAATAACGCATCCCAGGAACGGGGACCCTGTCCTGGCCGGTGACCCGTATAATATAACATGGAACAAGACGGGCTCCAACATAGGCAACGTGAAGATCGAATATTCGACCGGCGGCAACTCGAGCTGGATCTCCATAAACGATTCCGCATCGAGCACATCCCCGTATTACTGGAGCTCTGTATCCGGCGAAAACCTATCCAATGACTGTTATGTGCGGCTCACGAGCGTAAATAATGCTAACGGGTCCAACGAGAACGACCTCGCCTTCTATATAAGAGGCAACATCACCCTTACCGCTCCCATCGGCGGGGAGGACTTCCAGGTCGGCAACCCGACCAACGTGACGTGGACTAAGTCGGGTAACTTCTCAAGCGTCGATATATACTATTCACCCGATAACGGTTCGAATATCTCCAACTGGACCAAGATAAACCCGAGCCCGATAAACGCGTCTCTCGGCACATACCAGTGGAACATAACCTACAGCGAAACGACGACGACCCAGGGTCTCATAAGGGTATTGAACCCCGACGACGGCCTGAACGCCACCTACGACACCTCCTCGGACACGTTCAACATAATAGGGACCCTCGTCCTCAACTACCCGAACGATGACGGTGTGGTCCTCACGTATGACGGCACCGGTTCCAAGTGCCAGGTGAACTGGACGAGGTACGGCGGCATAGCTACCGTCAACCTCACTTACAAGAATTATGACACCAATAATACAACGGTCATAAACAGCAGTGTCGACGCAAGTTTACAGAAATATAACTGGACGATACCCGATGAGGTAGGCACCAACATGAAGGTGAGGATAAGGGATAACGATAACGACAACGTCACCGACGAGTCCAACTACTCTTTTGCCATAAAGGGGACGATACAGCTGATACAGCCGAACGGCAATGAGAACTGGACGGTCAATTCCGTGCCCAAGCCGCAGATACAGTGGAAGACGAGGGGCGCCTATCCGGGGATGATCCTTATCCAGTACGCCACGGACAATGCCACCTGGAAAGGCAACTATACCATGGCCGCCGGGGCCGATAATGCCACGGTCTCATACAACTGGACGGTGCCCGATGATATAGCCAACACCGTCAAGGCGAGGGTATTGACACAGGTGAGCGATGCCAAGGTCGACGTGAACGACACATCGGACGCGAACTTCAGCATAATAGGTAACATCTCCCTCAATGCGCCTACGGGCGGCCAGACATTCCTCTATCCGGACAGTGCCACGATCGATATAAACTGGACCGCCAAGGGGACCGTGACCCCGGTGAGGATAGAGTATTCTCTCGATAACGGTTCGAACTGGGACGATATCACCAATAACTTCACCGGCGTCGAGGGGTATAACAACTATTCGTGGCCCACACCGGACGAGAGGAGCGCAAGATGCCTCATAAAGGTCTCGGATAACAGGACCGCCTTCTACGACCACGCGACCAATCAGTCGTCGTCCGTCTTCAAGATATGGCCTAAGCTGAACCTGACCGAGCCGGTCTCCGGCCAGAACGTCGTCGCCCACTCGAGCGATACTCCTATAAGATGGACATATACAGGGACGAAGATAAAGAACGTTACTATCGCGTATTCCACGAACGGCGGCACCAACTATAGTGCTATTGAAACGGTCGCTGTGACGCAGAACGGCACCTATGTATGGCCGCTTGTCCCTACCACCACCTGTGACGATAATGCCAGAGTAAGCATTACCGATGCGGATGACGCGAATATATCGAATGCCACCCCGCTCTTCAACATCGTTGGAAGTATTCTCCTGACCCAGCCGAACGGGGGCGAGAACTGGACGGCCGGCTCCTCGAGACAGATACAATGGACGAGGTTCGCCGTATCGACGCTAAATATAAGTTACTCCACGAATAACGGCGGCATATGGAATGACATAAACTCGAGTTACGACACCACGACTAACACCTCCATATCGTGGGACATACCGAGCGACACCGCCATCACCAACCAGGCGAAGATACGCATACAGGATACGGCCAATCCCGATAATGTGAGCGATATCTGCGATAACACTTTCAATATTACAGCCAGCCTGAACATTCTCCACCCTGAGACCCAGAGCGATGTCTTCATAGCGGAGGATACGCACTACATCACATGGTCGAAGACGGGGACCGGTTTGAGCGAGGTCAAGCTCGAATACTCCACGGACAGCGGCGGCAACTGGAGCAACGTCAACGCGACGGCCAACGTCGACAATAACGGCAACTACACCTGGGTCTCGGTGAACGGTACGGCCCTCTCCGATAATTGTCTGGTCAGGATAAGCGACCCGGACAAGGCAGAGGTCAACTCCACATCCAACGCCACATTTGCTATAAAAGGCAAGATAACGCTCACCCGTCCCAATGACGCGGATGAGAACTGGAGGGTAGGCACGGCCCAGAACATCACCTGGACGAAACAGGGGAATATGTCCTCGGTGAATATATACTACTCTAACAATAGCGGCACGAGCTGGACGAAGGTGAACGCCGCACCGGTCGACTGTGCCGGCGGCAACTACTCATGGACTATAAACGCCTCCACCGTGCCTTCTACCCAGGCGAAGATAAGCGTGAACTACACGCTCGATGAGTCGAACGTCTCCGATTCCTCGACGAACTCGTTCAACGTCACAAAACTGATGGTCACAAGCCCCAATGCCGGGACGGAGAACTGGAAGGCGGGCTCCACTTATGAGATAACCTGGAGTTCCCTGGCCATATCCAAGGTCAATATCAGATATTCGACTAACGGCGGCTCTTCATATACGCTCGTGCCCGGGGCCGATAACGTCACCGCCTCTGACCAATCGTTCAACTGGACTGTAAACAATACCACCGCCATATCGAACCAGGCGTTGATACTGGTGGAGGACTCATCGAACGCGACCGTGAACGACACCTCCAACAGCACATTCAACTTCACCCCCGACCTGAACATCCTCCATCCGGAGACATCCGGCGATATCGTGATAGCGGAGGACCCGTACTACATCACTTGGTCCAAAACGGGGACAGGCCTGAGCGAGGTCAAGCTTGAGTACTCCACTGACGGCGGAGGCAACTGGTCGAACGTGAACGGCACAGGCAATGTGGACAATAACGGTAATTATACCTGGACTTCGGTGAACGGCACGAAACTCTCCGACAACTGCCTGGTGAGGGTTAGCGACCCCGCTAAGGCAGATTCGAATTCTACTTCGAGCTCCGCCTTCCCTATAAAAGGTAAGATCACATTGACCGCCCCTGTCGATGCCGATGAAAATTGGCGCATAGGTACGATCCACAACATCACCTGGACGAAACAGGGGAATATGTCCTCGGTGAATATATACTACTCTAACAATAGCGGCACGAGCTGGACGAAGGTGAATGCCGCCCCTGTCGACTGCGCCGGCGGCAACTATTCCTGGACGATAAATGCCTCCACCGTACCTTCTACCCAGGCGAAGATAAGCGTGAACTACACAGGCGATGAACTGAACGTGTCGAGCGCCTCTACCAATGTATTCAATGTCACGAAGCTCATGGTCACAAGCCCCAATGCCGGGACAGAGAGCTGGAAGTCGGGCGCCACTTATGAGATAACCTGGAGTTCCCTGGCCATATCCAAGGTAAACCTGTACTATTCGCTCAATAACGGTTCCTCTTACACGGCCATACCGGATGCCGACAATATCACCGCGTCAAACCAGTCCTTCAACTGGACGATAAACAGCTCGATCCAGTTGTCGAACCAGACCCTGGTGCTCGTAGGCGACTCTTCCAATGCGACGGTGAATGACACATCGAACGCCACGTTCTCGATAATACCCGACCTGAACATCCTCCACCCGGAGACGCAGTCAGACGTCTTCATAGCGGAGGATACGCACTACATAACGTGGTCGAAGACGGGAACGGGCCTGAGCGAAGTTAAGCTCGAATATTCCACGGACAACGGCGGGAACTGGAGTAACGTCAACGCGACGGCCAACGTCGACAATAACGGTAACTATACCTGGGTCTCGGTCAACGGCACGGCCCTCTCCGATAACTGCCTTGTGAGAGTAAGCGATCCGAGCAGGGCGGATGTCAACTCCACCTCCAACGCCACATTCGCCATAAAGGGCAAGGTAACGCTCACAAGGCCCAATGACGCGGACGAGAACTGGAGGGTCGGCACGACCCAGAATATCACATGGACGACACAGGGCAATATGTCCACCGTCAATGTCTACTATTCCACCAACGGAGGCACGAGCTGGTCCAAGATAAACCCGAGCCCCGTGAACGCCTCCGGTGGGAACTACAGCTGGGCAATAAACGCGACGACGACCCCCACTACGAACGCCAAGATAAGCGTGAACTACACGCTGGACGAAGGTAACGTCTCCGACTCGTCATTCGACTCCTTCAAGGTGACGAAACTTATGGTCACCTATCCCAATAACGGCACGGAGTTCTGGAAGGCGGGGGACACGTATGAGATAACCTGGAGCTCCCTGGCCATATCCAAGGTCAACGTGAAGTATTCCCTGAACAACGGGTCGAGCTGGTCGCTCCTGCCGAACGGCGACAACGTCACGGCGACCGACCAGTCATTCAACTGGACGATCGCAAACGCCACCCAGGTCTCCAACAATGCCTCGATCCTGATAGAGGATATATCGAACGCTACCGTGAACGACACCTCTAACGCCACATTCGCCATAATACCGAACCTCACCATAACCCATCCGCAGTCGGGCGACCCTGTGAGGGCGGAAGATCCATACAACATCAACTGGACCAAGACGGGCACCGTAATAGGCAACGTGAAACTGGAGTACTCCATTAACGGTAATACGAGCTGGGTCTCTATAAACGACTCGACATCGAGTAACCCGCCGTACAATTGGGACCCGGTCCCGGCCGATGCGCTCTCCGAGGACTGCTACGTCCGTATAACGAGCCTGGGCAATGCGAACGCCACCGATGAATCGAACACCGCCTTCTATATAAGAGGCAATATTACGGTCAATGCCCCGAACGGCGATGAGAATATTCCTGTCGGCAACAAGACGAATGTGACCTGGTCGCGGAAGGGCAGCATAACGTCGGTCAATATCTACTACTCTTCCGATAACGGCGCGAACTGGACCCAGATCAAGTCGAATGCCCCGTCCGGCGCCACCGGGAGCTGGGAGTGGAATATAGACAATAACACCACGACCTCGACCCAGTGCCTCATAAATATCACGGACCCGAATAACGAGGCGAACGTTTGGGATTCCTCGAATAATACCTTCAATATCATAGGCCGGCTCGAGATGACATATCCGGCCAACAATACCACCGTCATCACCTACCCGGGTTATGCCAACCTCACCTGGAACAAATACGGCGGCATACAGTACCTGCAGGTGCGTTATTCCAACGACGGGGGTGAGACGTGGCCCGACTCAAAGATAATCACCAATAATACCTCCGCCTCGGGGAGCCCTCTCAACTGGACGATAGTGAACGATATGAGCGCAGAGGTCAAGATAAAGGTGACCGATAAGGATAACGCCAATGTCACCGCCGAGTCGAACGATACCTTCTCCATAAAAGGGAGCATCCTCGTGATATCGCCTAACGGGAACGAGAATATCACGGTCAATACGACGCATATAATACAGTGGAAGACGAGAGGCACCTATATACAGCCGATACTCCTCCAGTATTCGATCGATAACGGTTCGAACTGGACCGACATAGATACCGCCTTTGCGGGCGGCGACGATGAGGTGAAGAACTACTCCTGGAGCGTACCCAACAATATAACGGATGTGGCCAAGGTCAGGGTCCTCACCCAGGAGAACGTATCGACTATAGACGTGACGGATATCTCGAACGCTACGCTCAAGATAATAGGTAACGTCAGCATCGTCCAGCCGAACGGCGGCCAGATATGGTACTATAACGACAGCCAGCAGATAACATGGAATTCAAAAGGCACCTTCCCCGTGAGGATCGAATATTCCAACGATTCGGGTGTCTCCAACTGGACCGTTGTAAATAATACCTTTACATCCAATCCCGGCTTTAACGCCTACAACTGGACCATACCGGACGATAACTCGGAGTCCTGCCTCGTGAAGGTATCGGACAACAGGACCGTCTTCCAGGCACTTGCCACGGACACCTCGAACGCCACCTTCTCCATAAGACCGGTCATAGATGTGACCCAGCCCGTTTCGAGCCAGAACGTCGTCGCCCATTCAAACGATACGGCGATACGGTGGACACACACGGGTTCCACCATAGGCAACGTGAAGGTCCAATACTCCCTTGCGGGTACAGCTCCATGGACAGACATTGCGACCGTCGATGTCGCGAACGGTTCCAATTATGTATGGCCTCTGGTGCCTTCCTCAACGGCCTCCGGCGCAAAGATACAGGTCTATGACGTCAATAACGCGAACGTCACCAACACTTCGGAGGCTTTCAATATCATAGGAAGCCTGCTCCTCACCCAGCCGAACGGAGGCGAGAACTGGACGGCCGGTTCCTCCAGGCAGGTGCAGTGGACCAGGTACGCCGTGGATACGCTCAATATAAGTTACTCCACGAATAACGGTTCCACATGGAATGATATAAACTCAAGTTACGACACGACGACCAATACCTCCATCTCGTGGGACATACCTGCCGATACCGCCATCAACAGCCAGGCAAAGGTACGCATACAGGATACGGACGATCCGACTAACGTGAGCGATATCTCTAATGATACCTTCAATATCACCGCCGACTTCAATATCCTCCATCCGGAGACCCAGTCGGACATCTTCATAGCCGAAGAGACGCACTACATAACCTGGTCAAAGACCGGGAGCGGATTAAGTAATGTCACGCTCGAATATTCAACGGACGGCGGGGCCGTATGGCATGATGTGGACGAGAACTCCTCTACGGTGGACAATAACGGTAACTACACATGGGAGTCGGTGAACGGGACGATCCTTTCGAACGACTGCCGTATCAGGGTAACGGACCCGAATAAGCCCGAGATCAACTCCACGTCGAACACCAGTTTCATCATAAGAGGAAAGGTGGACCTTACCCGTCCGGACGATGCCAATGAGAACTGGAGGGTCGGAGGCACTTATCCGATCACCTGGACGAAGAAGGGCAATGTCACTAACCTGAACATCTACTACTCTTCGAATGGCGGTACGAGCTGGTCCAAGATAAATCCTAACCCGATAGATGCTTCGCTGGGCATCTATAACTGGACGATAAACGCGACGACGACACCTACGACTAGCGCCAAGATAAGCGTGAACTACACCCTCGATGAAGCGAATGTCTCCGACTCATCTTTCGACTCTTTCAAGGTGACGAAGCTCCTCGTCACGTATCCCAATAACGGGACCGAGTTCTGGAAGGCGGGGGACACATACGAGATAACATGGCAGAGCGCATCCATCTCCAAGGTCAACGTGAAGTATTCCCTGAACAACGGGTCGAGCTGGTCACTCCTGCCGAACGGCGACAACGTCACGGCGACCGACCAGTCATTCAACTGGTCTATAGGGAATAACACCGTCGTTTCGAATAATGCCCTGATATTCATAGAAGATACGACGAACTCGTCCGTGAACGACACCTCTAACGCCACATTCGCCATAATACCGAACCTCACCATAACCCATCCGCAGAACGGTGACCCTGTGATAGGCGAAGACCCGTACAATATCACGTGGACGAAGTCCGGTAATTACACCGGCAACGTGAAGCTTGAGTACTCGACCGGAGGTAATACAAGTTGGACTTCTATAAATAATTCCACATCATCCACTTCGCCGTACACCTGGAATCCCGTACCGGGAGAAGTGCTTTCGGAGGATTGCTATGTCCGCATAACGGGCCTGGATAATGCGAATGCTACCGATGAATCGAACGCGGCTTTCTATATCAGGGGTAATATCACCGTGACTAGCCCCAACGGAGCCGATAACCTCCAGGTCATGACGCCATTCAACATCACCTGGTCGCGGAAGGGCAACATAACGTCGGTCAATATCTACTACTCTTCCGATAACGGCGCGAACTGGACCCAGATCAAGTCGAATGCCCCGTCCGGCGCCACCGGCAGCTGGGAGTGGAATGTCAGCGTCAATACGACTACATCCACCCAGGCCCTCATAAATATAACCGACTCCAATAACGAGGCCAACACCTGGGATGTGTCGAACCAGACATTCAGCGTCATGGGTAAGTTGGACATCTCCTATCCCAATAACGCGACCGATGTCTTGAACTATCCCGCCTATGCCAATATAACCTGGTCGAAGTACGGCGGCATATCGTACGTCCAGGTGAGGTACTCCAACGACTCCGGCGAGACATGGCCTGACGGCAAGATCATAGCGGCAAATATATCGGCCACCGCCTCCCCGCTCAACTGGACCGTGCCGAACGACATAAGCGCCAACCTGAAGATGAAGATACTGGATACCGGGAACATCAACGTAACGGATGAATCGAACAGCACCTTCTCCGTAAAAGGCGGCATCATGATCGTCGCCCCCAACGGCAACGAGAACTGGACCGTCAACTCTACGCAGACGATACAGTGGAAGACGACCGGTACCTACATACAGCCGATACTCTTGCAATATTCCGACAATAACGGGACCAACTGGACCGACATCGATACGGCGCTCCCGGGCGGCGACGCCGAGGTGAAGAATCTCTCCTGGACGATACCCAATAACATATCGAGCGAGGTTAAGGTGAGGGCGGTGACGCAGGAGAACGCCTCCACCATAGACGTCAACGACACCTCCAACGCCACATTCAAGATAATAGGCAACGTTACCATAACGCAGCCGAACGGAGGGCAGTTCTGGTACGTCAATGAGTCGAAAGAGATAAAGTGGAACTCGAACGGTACATTCCCTGTCAGGATAGAGTACTCCAACGACTCAGGCGTATCGAACTGGACGCTCATAAATAACACCGTGACGAGTGTGCCGGGGGTCAATACCTATAACTGGACCGTCCCGAACGATAACTCCGAGGGCTGTATAGTGAGGGTCTCGGACAACAGGACTATATTCCAGACGCTCGCAAGGGATATATCTGATGCGGTCTTCTCCATAAGGCCCATAATAACCGTGACCCAGCCGGTGGCCGGACAGAACGTAATAGCTTATTCCACCGACACGGCCATACGCTGGAACTACACAGGTACGGCATTCGGTGATGTGAAGGTGCAGTACTCCACCACAGGTGTCGCCCCGTGGACCGATATAGCCACGGTGAACGTATCGAACGGCTCCAACTACATATGGCCCGAGGTCCCGATCGTCACCTCCTCCACCACCAAGATACGCGTCTACGACACCGGTAACGAGAACGTCACCAACACCTCCGGCACATTCAATATAGTAGGTTCCCTTATGCTGACCTCACCGAACGGCGGGGAGAACTGGACCGCCGGCTCCTCGAGGCAGGTGCAGTGGACGAGGTACGCCGTATCGACTCTCAACATAAGCTACTCCACCAATAACGGCTCCACATGGAACAACATAAACGACTCTTTCGA
Organism: Candidatus Omnitrophota bacterium; assembly: GCA_041650805.1. Classification (NCBI taxonomy): domain Bacteria; kingdom Pseudomonadati; phylum Candidatus Omnitrophota; species Candidatus Omnitrophota bacterium. Next base: position 164,160 of record JBAZKM010000006.1, read on the forward strand.
CACGACGACCAATACCACCTGCTCATGGGATATCTCCACGGATGCCACGCTATCTAATCTCACGATAGTGAGGATACAGGATGCGGATAACCCGGACAACGTCAGCGACATATCGAATAATACCTTCAACCTGACGCCCGACTTCAACATACTCCATCCCGAGACGCAGTCGGACCTGGTGACGGCAGAGGAGACCTACTACATATCGTGGTCGAAGACAGGTACCGGTTTGAGCCAGGTGAAGCTCGAATATTCGACCGATACAGGCGGCACATGGAATAACGTCGACGCCAACGCCACGGTATCGAATAACGGTAACTACACATGGGTATCGGTGAACGGCACGGTGCTTGCGGATACGTGCCTTGTCAGGGTGAGCGACCCCAATAAGCCGACGGTCAACTCCACTTCGAACGCCACATTCCCGATCAAGGGTAAGGTGACCCTCACCCGTCCCAATGACGCATCGGAGATATGGAGGATCAATACGAACCAGTCGATCACCTGGACGAAGCAGGGGAATATGTCCGGCGTCAACATCTACTACTCAATAAATAACGGTACGAACTGGACGAAGATAAACCCCTCACCCGTTGACGCCGCGGGCGGCAACTACACCTGGGACTTGAACTCGAGCACCAACGCCTCGACCCAGGCGAAGATAAGCGTCAACTACACCGCCGATGAAGCGAACGTATCCGACTCGTCCGAGAACCCGTTCAAGGTCATACGCCTGACCGTAACGAGCCCCAATAACGGCACCGAGAACTGGAAGGCGAACTCCACGTACAAGATAACATGGACCTCCGCCAATATCGATCAGCTGAACCTGAAGTATTCCCTCAACAACGGTTCGTCGTATACGCTCATACCGGGAGCCGATAACCTGACGGCGTCAGACGGTGAATTCAACTGGTCGATAGCCAACACCATAGTGACCTCCAACAACGTCCTCGTGCTCGCCGAGGACACGGGGAACACCTCGGTCAACGACACATCGAACGCCACATTCGCCATAATACCGAACTTCACCATCACGAACCCTCAAAATGGCATACCGCTGATAGCGGAAGACCCGTACAACATCACCTGGACTAAGACCGGTAACTATACGGGTAGTGTGAAGCTCGAATACTCGTTAGAAGGGAACACATCCTGGGTGTCTATAAACGACTCCGCATCATCCAACTCGCCCTACACCTGGACGGCCGTACCGGGAGATCTACTCTCCGAGGATTGTTACGTCCGCATAACTAGCTTAGCCAATGCCAACGCCACCGATGAGTCGAACGCAGGGTTCTATATAAGAGGTAACATCACCGTCACAAGCCCCAACGGCGATGAGAACCTGCAGGTAGGTAACTCCACTAATATAACATGGACGCGTAAAGGTAACATCACCGCCGTCCACATATACTACTCTTCGAACGACGGAGCGAACTGGACCCAGATCAAGGCGAATGCCCCGTCACCGTCCGGGTCCGGGAGCTGGGAATGGGATGTCGACCTCAACACCACTACCTCGACGCAGTGCCGGATAAATATCACAGACCCGAATAACGAGGCCAATACGTGGGATATATCGAACCAGACGTTCAGTGTAATGGGTAAATTGGAAGTGACCCAACCCACCAACGCAAGCGTGGTCCTTAACTATCCCGGATATACCAATATAACCTGGAATAAGTACGGAGGTATATCGTACGTCCAGGTTAGGTACTCCAACGACTCCGGCGAGACGTGGCCTGACGCGAAGATCATAGCCAATAATACTTCAGCTACCGCCTCCCCGCTCAACTGGACGATACCGAACGACATAAGCGCCCAACTCTTCATAAGGGTGATAGATAAAGGTAATGCTAACGTCACCGACGACTCCAATAATACCTTCTCCATAAAGGGCGGTATCCTCCTGCTCGCACCCAACGGCAACGAGAACTGGACCGTCAACTCTACGCAGACGATACAGTGGAGGACGACCGGCACCTACATACAGCCGATACTCTTGCAATATTCAGACAATAACGGGACCAACTGGACTGACATCGATACGGCTCTCCCGGGAGGGGATACCGAGGTAAAGAACTACACCTGGACGATACCCAATAACATATCGAGCGAGGCGAAGGTGAGGGTAGTCACACAGGAGAACGCCTCCACCATAGACGTCAACGACACCTCCAACGCCACGTTCAAGATAATAGGTAACGTCACACTGACCCAGCCGAACGGCGGGCAGCTCTGGTACGTCAATGAGTCGAAAGAGATAAAGTGGAACTCGAACGGTACATTCCCTGTCAGGATAGAGTACTCCAACGACTCGGGCAGTTCCAACTGGACGCTCATAAACAACACCGTCACAAGCGTGCCGGGGGTCAATACCTATAACTGGACCGTCCCGAACGATAACTCCGAGGGATGCATAGTTAAGGTCTCCGATAACAGGTCTGTCTTCCAGTCGCTCGTAAAAGGTCAGTCGGCCGCCGTATTCTCCATAAGGCCCATAATAACCGTAACCCAGCCGGCGGCCGGACAGAACGTGATAGCCCATTCGATCGATACTGCCATACGCTGGAACTACACAGGTACGGCATTCGGCGATGTGAAGGTGCAGTACTCCACCACAGGGGTCGCCCCGTGGACCGATATAGCCACGGTTAACGTATCGAACGGCTCCAACTATCTATGGCCGGAAGTGCCCGTTACGACCTCATCCACCACCAAGATACGCGTCTACGACACCGGTAACGAGAACGTCACCAACACCTCCGGCACGTTCAATATAGTAGGTTCCCTCATGGTGACCTCCCCGAACGGCGGGGAGAACTGGACCGCCGGATCCTCGAGGCAGGTAGGCTGGACGAGGTACGCCGTATCGACTCTCAACATAAGCTACTCCACCAATAACGGCTCCACATGGAACAACATAAACAGTTCTTTCGACACGACGACCAATACCACCTGCTCATGGGATATCTCAACAGATGCCGTCCTCTCCAACCTGACGATAGTGAGGATACAGGATACGTCGAACCCCGATAACGTCAGCGACATATCGAATAATACCTTCAACCTGACGCCCGACTTCAACATACTCCATCCCGAGACGCAGTCGGACCTGGTGACGGCAGAGGAGACCTACTACATATCGTGGTCAAAGACAGGTATCGGCCTTGATCAGGTAAAACTGGAATATTCGACCGATACAGGAGGCACATGGAATAACGTCGACGCCAACGCCACGGTATCGAATAACGGTAACTACACATGGGTATCGGTGAACGGCACGGTGCTTGCGGATACGTGTCTGGTCAGGGTGAGCGACCCCAATAAGCCGACGGTCAACTCCACTTCGAACGCCACATTCCCGATCAAGGGTAAGGTGACCCTCACCCGTCCCAATGACGCATCGGAGATATGGAGGATCAATACGAACCAGTCGATCACCTGGACGAAGCAGGGGAATATGTCCGGCGTCAACATCTACTACTCAATAAATAACGGTACGAACTGGACGAAGATAAACCCCTCACCCGTTGACGCCGCGGGCGGCAACTACACCTGGGACTTGAACTCGAGCACCAACGCCTCGACCCAGGCGAAGATAAGCGTCAACTACACCGCCGATGAAGCGAACGTATCCGACTCGTCCGAGAACCCGTTCAAGGTCATACGCCTGACCGTAACGAGCCCCAATAACGGCACCGAGAACTGGAAGGCGAACTCCACGTACAAGATAACATGGACCTCCGCCAATATCGATCAGCTGAACCTGAAGTATTCCCTCAACAACGGTTCGTCGTATACGCTCATACCGGGAGCCGATAACCTGACGGCGTCAGACGGTGAATTCAACTGGTCGATAGCCAACACCATAGTGACCTCCAACAACGTCCTCGTGCTCGCCGAGGACACGGGGAACACCTCGGTCAACGACACATCGAACGCCACATTCGCCATAATACCGAACTTCACCATCACGAACCCTCAAAATGGCATACCGCTGATAGCGGAAGACCCGTACAACATCACATGGACTAAGACCGGTAACTATACGGGTAACGTGAAGCTCGAATACTCGTTAGAAGGCAATACGTCCTGGGTTGCAATAAATAACTCCACCACATCCAACTCGCCCTACACCTGGACGGCCGTACCGGGAGATCTACTCTCCGAGGATTGTTACGTCCGCATAACCAGCTTAGCCAATGCCAACGCCACCGATGAGTCGAACGCAGGGTTCTATATAAGAGGTAACATCACCGTCACGAGCCCCAACGGTAATGAGAATATGCAGGTGGGTAATAAGACGAACATCACCTGGACCCGCAAAGGTAACATCACCGCCGTCCACATATACTACTCTTCGAACGACGGAGCGAACTGGACCCAGATCAAGGCGAATGCCCCGTCACCGTCCGGGTCCGGCAGTTGGGAATGGGATGTCGACCTCAACACCACTACCTCGACGCAGTGCCGGATAAATATCACCGACCCGAATAATGAGGCCAATACGTGGGACATCTCGAACACCACATTCAGCGTCATAGGGCGACTCGAGGTTACACAGCCCACAAATGGCACCACCGTGCTCAACTATCCCGGTTACGTGAACATATCCTGGTCGAAGTACGGCGGTATATCGTACGTCCAGGTCAGGTACTCCAACGACTCCGGCGAGACGTGGCCCGACGGCAAGATCATAGCGCCGAACATATCGGCCACCGCCAGCCCTATCAACTGGACGATACCGAACGACATAAGCGCCCAGCTCAAAGTAAAGGTCATCGATACCGGTAACGCTAACGTCACCGACGACTCCAATAATACCTTCTCCATAAAGGGCGGTATCCTCCTGCTCGCACCCAACGGCAACGAGAACTGGACCGTCAACTCTACGCAGACGATA